>JAVXWV010000311.1:0-19545 GCA_032230775.1 Mycobacterium sp.
CTGCGCCACATCGCAAACCGACGCGAGGCGGATCGGCTGGCCGACTGGCAGCCGCGCGGCCGGAACCGTGGTCGTCCGAGCATCTACCGGCCAACGAGCCGGCCCGACGTCGTCGGCACGCTGGACCGCGAAGGGCTGTTGCCCGCAATCACATTCGTGTTCTCACGCGTCGGCTGCGACGCGGCGGTCAAGCAATGCCTGCGCTCGTCCCTGCGGCTCACCTCCGACGAGGAGCGGGTCCGCATCGCTGAGATCATCGATCGCCGCACCGCGGACCTCAACGAGGCCGATCTGGTGGTGCTCGACTATCACGAGTGGCGGGAAGGGTTGCTGCGCGGGCTTGCAGCCCACCACGCCGGGATGCTGCCGACCTTCCGTCACACCGTCGAGGAGTTGTTCACCGCTGGCCTCGTCAAGGCCGTATTCGCCACGGAGACACTGGCGTTGGGCATCAACATGCCCGCGCGGACCGTGCTGCTCGAACGGCTGGTCAAGTTCAACGGTGAGCAGCACATGCCGTTGACGCCGGGGGAGTACACCCAGCTGACCGGTCGGGCGGGTCGGCGCGGCATCGACGTCGAGGGCCACGCCGTGGTGTTGTGGAATCCCGACCTCGACCCCGCCGAGGTCGCAGGCCTGGCCTCGACACGAACCTTCCCGCTTCGCAGTTCGTTCGCGCCGACCTACAACATGACCATCAATCTGGTGAACCAGATGGGCCCGACGCAGGCGCACAAGCTGCTGGAAAGCTCCTTCGCGCAATATCAGGCCGACCGCTCGGTGGTCGGGCTCGTGCGCGGCGTCGAGCGCGGCGAACGGCTACAAAACGAGATAGCAGGCGAACTCGGCGGGCACGACGCGCCGATGCTCGACTACGTGCGACTGCGCCTGCAGATCTCTGAGCGCGAACGGGCCCAGTCCCGTTCGTCGCGGCTGCAACGGCGCAAGGCCGCCAACGACGCGCTGGCCGCGCTGCGCCGCGGCGACATCATCACCATCGCGCAGGGCCGCCGCGGCGGCCTGGCCGTCGTGCTCGACGCCGATCGCGACAGCGACGACCCGCGGCCGCTCGTGCTGACCGAACATCGTTGGGCGGGGCGTATTTCGTCCGCCGACTACTCCGGCGCGTCGGAACCGATGGGCTCGATGCAGCTGCCCAAACGGGTCGAACATCGCAACCCGCGGGCGCGCCGCGATCTCGCGTCGGCGCTGCGCTCCGCGGCCGCCGGACTGGACGTCCCGTCGGTGAAGGCCAAGCGCAGCGGCCCGCCGAAGGAACGCGACGTCGATCCGGAGCTGGCCGGACTCCGTGAACAACTGCGCGTGCATCGCGCACACGGCCTGCCGGACCGCGAAGCCAAGGCCCGGCTGGCCGAGCGCTATCTGCGGATCGAGCGGGACAACGAGCAGATCCGGCAGAAGATCGCTGCGGCGACCAACTCGCTGGCGCGCACGTTCGATCGAATCGTCGTATTGCTCACCGAACGCGAGTTCATCGACGGCAACGACGGCGATCCCAGAGTGACCGACGACGGCCGCCTGCTGGCGCGGATCTACAGCGAGAGCGACCTGTTGGTCGCCGAGTGCCTGCGCAGCGGCACCTGGGAGGGGCTGGACGCCGCCGAGCTCGCGGCGGTGCTGTCGTCGGTGCTCTTCGAGTCCCGCGGCGACGCGTCCGGCTCGCCCGACGGATCCGCCGTGCCCACCGGCAAGCTCCGCCGGGCCCTGAACCAGACGCGTCGGCTGTGGACAGAGCTTCGTGCCGACGAGCAGCGGCACCGCCTCACCGGAAGCCGCGAGCCCGAGGACGGCTTCGTGGCGGCCATCTACCGCTGGGCCACCACCGGCGACCTGACGACAGCGCTCGCGGCGTCCGACTCATCGGGTACGGGATCGCCCTTGTCGGCGGGTGATTTCGTGCGGTGGTGCCGACAGGTGCTCGACCTGCTTGACCAGGTCCGCAACGCCGCACCCACTCCGGCGCTGCGCGCCACCGCGAAACGCGCTATCAACGACATTCGACGCGGCGTCGTCGCTGTTGATGCCGGGTAGTGTGTTCGCCAGCAGCGTGACCCATGAGCAAGGAGAGAAATGAGCGGACCGCAAGGATCTGATCCGACGCAGCCGTGGCCGGGTCAGCAGCCCGAGCCTGGGAAGGACCAGCCGTCGAGCGAGCCGTCCGGCGACCAGGGGTGGCAGCCGCCGTCCTCCGGGGCCGACCAACCCACCACCGCGGCGCCCACGTGGCAACCTCCGGCCTACGACCCGCAGCAACAGCAGTATCCGCAGTACCCGCAGCAGCCCCCGGCTTACCAGCCGGAGCAGCCTGCTGCCCCCGCCTACCAGCCGCCGCCCCAGTACCCGCCGACCGAGCAGTTCGGCCAGCAGCCCACCGAGTACAGCCCGCAGGCATACCCGAGTCAGTACTCCCAGCCCGGCCAGTATGGCCAGCAGTACGGGCAGCAGCCCGCCGACTATGGGCAGCAGCCCGGCGCACAATACGGCCAGCAGCCGCCTCAGTACGGCCAGCAGCCGGGCCAGTACGGGCAGTACCCGCAGTACGGCACTCAGCCTGCCGAAGAGGGCTCGAAGCGCTCGTTGGCCGTCATCGGCGGCGTGATCGGCCTGCTGGCGGCGATCGTCGTCGCTGCGGTGCTGGTCATGGGCTTCTGGAAGCCAGGCTTCTTCATGACCACCAAGCTGGACGTCAGCGCCGCGCAGTCCGGTGTGCAGCAGATCCTCACCGATGAGGCCAACGGCTACGGCGCCAAGAACGTCAAGGACGTCAAGTGCAACCAGGGAAACAGTCCGACGGTAAAGAAGGGTGACTCCTTCAACTGCGAGGTCAGCATCGACGGGACCAAGCGCCAGGTGACTGTGACGTTCCAGGACAACAACGGCACCTACGAGGTGGGTCGGCCAAAGTAGGCGGCCGTCCCGGGGCCGCCGGGGTGGACCACTAGTTGCCAAGCTCTGAGCGACAAAGTCGCTAACTGCCTATTTGGTCAACGCTTTCAGCGACATTGTCGCGCAGAGGCGGGCAAAACAACGTGTGGTCTCGGCCGGGCAGAGCTAGCCGGGTAGGCCGTCGAGCGCCTTCTGCAGTCGACCGATCGACGACGTAACGCCGTACTGTTCGGCCAGTTCGACGACCTTGCGAGGATGCTCGGCCGCCAGTGGCAGGGTGTCCGACGGCGTGGAGAAGTCAACATCGGCGTCGGTAGCCACCCGCACCACTGGCCCGGCGGCATCGATATAGGCGGTGGCCGCGAGCAGCTTCGTTCGATGGGCCTTCGACATCTTCGATGTGGGGTCGTGCGCGGCGGCCAGGATGCCCTCGAGTGAGCCGTGCTGCGCCAGCAGCGTCGCGGCCGTCTTCTCCCCGACACCGGGGACACCGGGCAGCCCGTCGGACGGATCGCCACGCAACAATGCCAATTCGGCGTATGCGGGTCCGGCGCGGTCCACGGGCACGCCGTAGGTCTCGGCGACCTCTGCCGGCCCGAACTTCGTCGCCCTCGCCAGCCCGCGGCCCAGATAGAGAACCCTGACCTCGACCGGGTCGTCGGACACCACTTGCAACAGATCGCGGTCGCCGCTGACCACGACGACCGGGTCTCGGCGCTCCTTGAAAGCCAGCGTGCCGAGAACGTCGTCGGCCTCACACTCGGGGGCACCAGCCGTCGCAATCCCGAAGGCGTCCAAGATCTCCATGATCATGTCGACCTGCGGGGTGAGCTCGTCGGGCACCTCTTCGATGTCGGGCCCGTCGGCCTGGACCTCCTCGACTCGGTGCGCCTTATACGAGGGGATCAGATCGACGCGCCACTGCGGGCGCCAGTCGTCATCTCGGCACACCACCAGCCTCGCCGGGCGCTCCCGCGTGATCACCGTCGCGACGGCGTCCAGGAAGCCGCGCAGCGCGTTGACGGGCCGCCCGTCGGGCGCCGTGATCGACGACGGCACACCGAAATAGGAGCGAAACCACATGCTGGCGCCGTCGAGAAGTAAGAGGGGAGCGGCCACAGCTTCTGACAGTAGCGTGAGGTATGGCCTTCGCTGTGAACCGAATAGACCACGTGGTGCTCAACTGTCGCGACGTCGAGGCCACCGCCGACTGGTACGTGCGGGTGCTCGGGATGAGGCGCGAAGTGTTCGGTGAGGGCCGCGTCGCGTTGGTCTTCGGCAACCAGAAGATCAACGTACGGCCCAGCGGCGCGCCGAACTGGGAGACCGGCGCAGTCGACGCCCCCGGCTCGCTGGACCTGTGCTTCATCGCCGACCTCAGCCCGGACGACGTCGGCGCCCATCTGAGGGAGTGCGGCGTGCAGATCACGGCTGGCCCCGTCCCAAAGACCGGCGCGCTCGGCCCGATGACATCGCATTACTGCCGTGATCCCGACGGCAATCTGATCGAGGTCGCCAGCTATTCGGCCCGCGATTAGCCTTCATGGCATGACCGCCAGCCGATTCAGCACCGACGTGTATGCGCAACGACTTCGTGCGGCTGCGGCCGCTGCAGCCGATGCGGGTCTGGCAGGTCTGGTCATCACGCCGGGCTATGACCTGCGCTACCTGGTCGGCTCGCGGGCGCAGACATTCGAACGACTGACCGCGCTGGTGCTGCCTGCCGCAGGCGAGCCGACGATGGTGGTGCCCCGGCTGGAACTGGCCTCGCTCAAGGAATCCGCGGTGACCGAACTCGGTCTGGCCGTGCGTGACTGGGTGGACGGCGACGACCCCTACGGTGTGGTGTCCGACGCGCTGGGCGGTGCGCCCGCCGGGCCATCTGGACGGCTCGCCGTCGCGACCGCCGTCACGGATTCCATGCCCGCGCTGCACCTGCTTCCGCTGGCCGATGTGCTCGGCGTGGTCCCGGTGCTTGCCACCGACGTGCTGCGGCGGCTGCGAATGATCAAGGACCCCGCCGAGATCGACGCTCTCCGCAAGGCCGGTGCCGCGATCGACCGCGTGCACGCACGGGTGCCGGAGTTTCTGGTGCCCGGCAGAACCGAAGCCGACGTCGCCGCCGACATCGCTGAAGCGATTGTCGCAGAAGGACATTCGGAGGTGGCGTTCATCATCGTCGGCTCAGGGCCCCACGGTGCCGACCCGCATCACGAGTGCTCGGACCGCGAACTGCGGGCAGGCGACATCGTCGTGGTCGACATCGGTGGCCCCTACGAACCGGGCTACAACTCCGATTCGACGCGCACGTACAGCATCGGTGCACCCGATCCCGAAGTGGCCAGGCGTTATGCGGTGCTGCAACGCGCCCAGCAGGCCGCCGTCGAGGCGGTGCGGCCGGGGGTGACCGCCGAACAGATCGACGCCGTCGCGCGCGATGCGCTTGCGGCCGAAGGCCTGGCCGACGCGTTCGTGCACCGCACCGGTCACGGCATCGGGCTGTCGGTGCACGAAGAGCCATACATCGTGGCGGGCAACGGCCTTCCGCTGGAGGTGGGCATGGCGTTCTCCATCGAGCCCGGCATCTACTTTCCCGGCGAGTGGGGTGCCCGCATCGAAGACATCGTTGTCGTCACCGCCGACGGAGCGCTGCCGGTCAACAACCGGCCGCACGAGCTGCTCGTGGTACCCGCAGGCCCAGGGGCGGCGGGTTAATCCACGGCGCGGTCGAGCAGGTCGGACGAGCCGAGAACCCGCTCGACCCGAACCTCGATCACCACGCGCTTGGGGTTGACCCGTGGCGTGCGGTAGCGCTGGGCGTAGCGCAGTTCTGCGTCGCGTACCGCTTCGGTTTCACTGTTGACCGAGGCCTTGCCTTCCAGCGACAGCCACCGGGCGCCGTCAACCTGGCTGAGCACCGCAACGCCTCGTTCATCGGCGTTCACGGCTTTCTGCGAGCCGCCGGTGGTGATCACCCTGGCGATATGCGTCTTCGGATCGAAGGTGAAACCGACGGCAACCACATGCGGGGAATTGTCCGTGCGAAGCGTCGTCAACATGGCCAAATGCCGTTCAGTGAGAAACGCCATCGCGTCGTCGGTGAGCCTCGTGGTTGCCTTCGCCATCAAGCCTCACGGTAGCGCAGGACATAATCGCAACCGTGAAGGACACGGACGCCGGGCCGATCGTGATTTTCGGTGGCCGCAGCGAAATCGGGTTGCAACTGGGCACACGGCTCGCGCCGCGGGCGACGGTGTTGCTGGTCGCACGTCGCGCCGACAAACTCGACGACGAGGCCGAGGCCGTGCGGGCCGCCGGAGCCACGGCTGTGCACGTGCGCGAATTCGATGCAGACGACCTTGCGTCCCATGCTCCACTGGTCGAATCGATCGTCGCCGAACACGGCCCTATCCGTACCGCGGTGCTGGCGTTCGGCATCTTGGGTGACCAGTCGCGCGCGGAGACGGATCCAGGGCACGCGGCGGCCATCGTGCACACGGACTTCGTCGCCCAGGTCAGCCTGCTGACTGTGCTGGCCAACACCATGCGGTCGGCGGGCTACGGATCGATCGTCGTGTTCTCGTCGGTGGCCGGGGTTCGGGTGCGCCGGGCCAACTACGTGTACGGGGCGGCCAAGGCCGGGCTTGACGGCTTCTGCAGCGGTCTCGCCGATGCCCTTCACGGGTCGGGAGTGGATCTGTTGATCGTGCGACCGGGCTTCGTGATCGGGCGTATGACGGAGGGCATGACGCCTGCACCGTTGTCGAGCACCCCGGATCAGGTCGCGGCGGCGACGGTGCGTGCGTTGGCCAAGCGCAGGCGCACGGTGTGGGTGCCATGGCCGCTGCGGCCGATGTTCGTCGTGATGCGGATGCTACCGCAGTTCGTATGGCGGAGGATGCCGCGATGAGCCGAGGACACCGATGAGCGCTCGCGCGAAGAGCCGAGGACACCGATGATCGTCGTGGTCGGGATCGGGGCCGACGGGATGTCGGGCCTGGCCGCCCCGTCCCTGGTCGAGTTACGCAGGGCGACAGTAGTTTACGGCTCGCGCCGACAACTCGGACTGTTGGACGACACGGTCAAGGCCGAGCACAGGCAATGGCCATCGCCGATGCTAGACGTGCTGGATACGTTGCGCGCCATCGACGGTGACGCGCATGTACTCGCCAGCGGTGACCCGATGTTGCACGGCGTCGGTCGCCTCCTGATCGCAATGATCGGCGCGGACAAGGTCACGGTGTTGCCGCACGTATCCTCGGTGACCCTGGCATGTGCGCGACTCGGCTGGGCGGTTCAGGACACCGAGGTGATCAGCCTGATGAAGGCGGGATCGCATACGGCGGTGCGACGCAGTGGGCAGGCTGTCATTCTCTGCCGCGACGGCGCTGGCCCTGCCGCGCTGGCCCGACTGCTCGCCGACGGCGGTCGCGGCGACTCCGAAATGACCGTGCTCGAGCAACTCGGCGGCCCTACCGAGCGCCGACGCGACGACAGTGCGCGCGGATGGGCGGCCAATCCACCCGATGACGTCGACGACCTCAACGTGGTGGCGGTGCGCTATCTCCCAGACGATTCTCGGCTGTCGGTGCTGCCCGACGATTCGTTCGCTCACGACGGTCAGATCACCAAGCAGTCGATGCGGGCGGTCACCCTTGCCGCGCTGGCACCCAGGACGGGTGAGCTGCTGTGGGACGTGGGCGCAGGTTCGGGCAGCGTCGCGATCGAGTGGTGCCGCAGCGGATCGCGTTGCCGGGCAGTGGCGTTCGAACGCGATGAGCAACGACGTAAACGGATCTCCGAGAATGCGCTGGCGCATGGCGCCGACGTTGACGTGCGCGGCGAGGCACCCGGTGCGTTCGACGACGTTGTGCTGAGTGACGGTGGTGTCGACGGGCTGCCGCGGCCGTCGGCGATCTTCATCGGCGGCGGCGTTACCCAACCCGGGCTGCTGCAGGCCTGCTATGAACGGCTCCCGCCAGGCGGCAGGCTGGTGGTCAACGCCGTCACCGCTGAGTCAGAAGCCGTTCTCGCGCAGTGGTATTCCCGAGTCGGCGGCGAGCTTCGACGGTTCCAGCACTACAGCGGAGAGCCGCTCGGCGCGTTCACCGGCTGGCGACCTGCGATGCCCGTCACCCAGTGGTCGGTGACCACGCGATGACGGTCTACTTCATCGGTGCCGGGCCAGGCGCCGCCGATCTCATCACCGTGCGCGGCCAGCGGTTGCTCAGCCGCTGCGGTGTCTGCCTATACGCCGGCTCGATCATGCCCGAGGACCTGCTGGCGCTGTGCCCGCCCGGCGCCCGGGTGATCGACACCGGCCCACTGAACCTCGACCAGATCATCGCTGAGTTGGCCGATGCCCATGCGGCGGGCCTCGACGTGGCGCGGCTGCACTCGGGTGACCCGTCGATCTACAGCGCGCTCGCCGAACAATGCCGACGGCTTGACGCGCTGGGCATCGACTACGAGATCGTGCCCGGTGTACCGGCGTTCGCCGCCGCCGCGGCCGTGTTGGGCCGTGAGCTCACCCTGCCCGGGGTCGCGCAGACGGTGACGTTGACGCGGGTGGCGACGCTGTCAAGCGCCATGCCACCGGGAGAAGACCTGCAGACGCTCTCGGCGCCGGGTTCGACGCTGGTGCTGCATCTGGCCGCCGCGCAGATCGACGCGATCGTGCCTCAACTGCTCGACGGTGGCTACCGCCCGGAAACACCGTGCGCCGTGGTGGCATTCGCCAGCTGGCCGCAGCAGATCGTGGTGCGATGCCCGCTGGCGGACCTCGTCGAGGAGACGAAGGCCGCGGGCGTCAACCGCACCGCGGTCATCGTGGTAGGGGATGTGCTTGCCGCCGAAGGCTTTTCCGACAGCTACTTGTACTCGTCGGGACGGGTGCGGCACGGGGGCGGACGAGAGGAAGGGCAACGGGAGCATTGATGCGGGTGCTGCTGCTCGGCGGCACGTCCGAAGGACGCGCTCTTGCCACGCGTTTGGACCAGGAGATCGACGTGGTCAGTTCCCTGGCGGGCCGTGTGCCGGATCCCGCGTTGCCGGTTGGCGAGGTGCGCATCGGCGGGTTCGGCGGTGTCGAGGGGATGCGGCGGTGGCTGGTCGAATCGAAGGTCGACGCCGTCGTCGACGCCACTCACCCCTATGCCGCAACAATCACAGCCAACGCCGCGGTCGTGTGCGGCGAACTGGGTCTGCCGCATCTGGTTCTAGCGCGCCCCGCCTGGCCTCGCGGTGATGCGATCGGCGTAGGCTCTGACGCGGAGGCGGCAAAAACCGTTGCCGCCGAGCAGTATTCGCGAATCTTCCTGACGACTGGACGATCCGGGACTGCGGCTTTCGCTGACGTCGACGCGTGGTTTCTGATCCGTGCGGTCACCGCACCGGACCCGGATACCTTGCCTCCCCACCACCAGCTCGTATTGTCGCGGGGGCCATACCACTACGACGACGAAGTGGCCTTGCTGCGCGACTACCGCATCGATGCGTTGGTGACGAAGAACAGCGGCGGCCAGATGACCCGGCCCAAACTGGAAGCCGCGGCGGCGCTCGGCGTTCCGGTGGTGATGGTGGACCGCCCGCCGCTGCCCGGCGGGGTGACAACTGTGAGCACCGTCGACGACGCTGTCGAGTGGGTCAGGTCGACGGGTAGCTGCTGATCAGGTCGAGCGTGCCCAGTTCCCGGATCGCCTGGCAGCCACGGTGGAACATGGTCAGCATCATTTCGTCGCCGCGTTCGGTGGATGCGGCGAACGCGAATCCGAGTCCGCTGATCAGCGGCGCCTGGATGACACCGAGACGGTAGTCGCGCCAACAGGTTTCGGCGTCATAGTCGGCGACAGCGTAGGTCGACAGGGCCTCATGATATTGCCCGACCAGCTCTTCCTCGATCTCCGACCGCACCTCCGGCGCCAGGCTGGTCGCGGTGAAATAGGCCAGATCCCTGGCAGGCAGGCCGACCCCCATCGTCTGCCAGTCGACAACCGTGATGGCTGTGCGGTCGGGATCGAACAGCATGTTGTCGAGCCGGTAGTCGCCGTGCATCAGCGAAAACCGTTTCGGCTCGGCCAGTAGCCACGGCGTCACGGAACCCATTGCAGCTCTGAGAGTTTCCCGGTCCTCGGCGCTCATGCGCGCGCCGAGCTTGTCGATCGTGATGTCGGCGGCCATAACCGAAACATCGCCCAGGCCCTTCGCGGCCCCCTCGTCGCCGGGTTTCGGCATCGAGATGCTGGACAGTCCAAGCCAACCCGGATCGCACCAGCTCGGGCCGTGAAGTCCGGCCAGTGCCTCCACCGCGAGCTGGGCTTCCTGCGGGGTGCAGCCCGCGATCTGATCGCCCTGCACGGCGGGCGCCATATCAGCGAGTACCAAGACGAAGTCCGCACCGCTGTCGCTGATATCGCTGTAGAAGCATCCGGGGACGGGGATCCGTACGCTCGCGGCGACGTCGGTGTAGAACTCGACTTCGGAGCGGTAGCCGAGGGCGACGCGATCCCGGACGGCATCATCCTGGGCGGGCAGTTTGATCGCGAAAGTGGCCGGCAAGTCCGTATCGCCCGCGTATGTCGCCGACACCCGGTAGGTGGCGCCGGTCTGTCCCGTGCCGATCGGGGAGATCTCGACCTCGATGACCTCGGTGCCAAGAACCGAGCCGAGCCATGACGGCGTTACATTTTCGGGGCCACGTGGAATGGTCTGCATGAGGGTCAGATCCTAGGCCGGGTATCTGCGCGGCGTGAAAACCCGGTCCCCAGAATCTTCGGAATACCACTGCGTTTGTGACGATCCGACGATCAGCAGGCAGCGCATGTCGACATCGGCGGGGTCGAGGTCGGCGAGCCTGACCACCTTCACCTCTTCCCGTGGCCCCGACACGTCGCGGCCGATCACCACCGGGGTACCTGGATCGCGATGGGCCAGCAGCAGTTCCCGCATCGCGCGGACCTGCCAGGTGCGGGTCTTCGACGCGGGGTTGTAAATCGCGAGCACAAGGTCGGCTTGCGCGGCGGCCGTGAGCCGCCGCTTGATCACATCCCACGGCTTGAGCCGATCGGACAGTGAGATGACGGCGTAGTCATGGCCCAGCGGGGCGCCGACCCGGCTGGCGACGGCTTGCGCGGCCGTCATCGCCGGAATCACCCGAACCTGCACGCCAGGCCACTGCTTGGCCTCCTCCAACACGGCCGTCGCCATCGCGAACACGCCAGGGTCGCCGGAGGACACCACCGCGACTGCGTGCCCCTGCTGGGCCAACGTGCACGCCAGCCGGGCACGCGCAGGCTCGTCGGTGTTGTCGCTGGGGTGGCGGTGCTGACCGTCGCGAGTGCCGACGCGGTCGAGGTAGGGGCCGTAGCCGATGAGGTCGGTCGCGGCGGCGAGCTCGCGGCGGCTCTGCGGGGTCATCCAATCGGTGTCGCCTGGGCCAAGACCCACCACCGCGACGCTGCCGGTGACCGCGTCGCGCGGTGCTGCGCCAGGGAGCATCGCCAGCGAGAAGTACGGCACGGTCTCGTCGTCGACTTCGCCCGCTGGCATCACACGCTCAAGCGGGGTGCTTGCCCGCTCGACATAGAAAGTTTCGTCGAGCCGTCCGGCAGACGAAAGGGCTTCTCGCACAGCAGGATAGGATCGACCCAACTTGAGGACGACGGCGGCATCGGTGTCCGCGAGTCGACGCTTCAGCTCGTCTGCAGGCAGCGTGCCCGGCAGGATCGTCAGCACCTGGTCACCCTGAACCAGTGGCGTGCCGGTCGCCGCCGAGGCCGCGCTCACCGACGTCACACCGGGGACGATGACGGCGTCGAACCGTTGGGTCAGCCGTGTGTGCATGTGCATATAGGAGCTGTAGAACAGCGGGTCGCCCTCCGCGAGCAGGGCGACGCTGCGGCCAGCTTCGAGGTGCGCGGCGATGCGGTCGCCGGCTTCGCGGTAGAAATCCTCCATCGCACCGGCGTAGCCGCCTGGATGGTCGGTGGTCTCGGTGGTGACCGGGTAGACCAGGTGCTCCTCCATCTGGCCGGGCCGGAGATACGGTTCTGCGATCCCGCGCGCGATGCTGCGGCCGTGGCGGGCGCTGTGGTACGCGATGACGTCGGCCTCGGCGATCACCCTGGCCGCCTTGACAGTAACCAGTTCGGGATCGCCGGGCCCTAGCCCGACACCCCACAGTCTGCCTCTGCTCATTCCCGGTCACTCGCGATCGCGTTGACGGCAGCGGCGGCCATCGCGCTGCCACCGCGGCGGCCCTGGACGACGAGGTACGCCATGCCGCGAGGCCGGTCGATCAGCTCCTGTTTTGACTGTGCCGAACCGACGAACCCGACGGGGCCGCCAAGCACCGCGGCCGGGGTCGGGGCGCCGTCGTCGACGAGCTCCAGCAACCGGAACAACGCGGTGGGCGCGTTGCCGATGGCCACCACCGCCCCGCCGAGCCGGTCCGCCCACAGGTCGACCGCGGCAGCCGATCGCGTCGTGCCCGTGCGGTCGGCCAGATCGGCCGCTCTGGGGTCGGCGACCAGCGACACCACCTCGTTGTCGGCAGGCAGCCGGGACTTGGTGATGCCCGCGGCGACCATCGACGAATCGCACAACACCGGCGCGCCTGCGACGAGTGCGGCGTGGGTCTTCCCGACGACGTCGTCGCTGAAGGCGACGTGTTCGGCAACGTCGACTTGCCCGCAGGTGTGGATCAGCCGCACCACCACCCGCGCGACATCGTCCGGGAACCGCGACAGGTCCGCCTCCGCGCGGATCGTCGCGAACGACTGCCGATAGATCTCGGCCGCGTCGCGGATGTAGTCGAGCACCCGCTCACCGTTACCTGAAACATCGTTGTTTGTATAGCTCGGTCGCATTTCAGGCAGCTTCTCCTTGCGGAGCAGCGGTCCCCGTCTTATTGGTGTGCGGGGTTGACGTTTCATCGCCTCCTGCCAGTCCCACCGCCGTGGCGGTGGGACTGGTCTTCTGGTTGGCTCCGCGTCCGTCTCCAACCCGACGATTGGCGGCCGGTCTACTCCCGGTACCGGTCCTCATTCGGCCACCACACGTAGTGGTCTCGCTGAGGCGGGCGAGGTTAATTGCCGCGTTGAGATCCCGATCGATCGGCGGGCATCCATTGCGGCACTGGTAGACGCGATCGCGTAGCCGGAGCTTGGTTTTCACCCCGCAACGTGAACACAACTGTGTCGATGGGAAGAACGTGGGTGCTGTCACTAAGGTGCTGCCGTACCACGTGGTCTTGTAGTCGAGCTGGCTGCGGATCCGTCCAAGTGCAGCATCACCGACTGCCCGATTCAGGCCACGCTTACGCCTTCCACCGCGCCGGCCCATGTTCTTGGCCGCGAGCTGCTCGACCACCATCACCTCGTGCCATCTGGCCAGAGCGGTGGTCGCGGCGTGAATCTCATGAGCGCGGACATTGGCGGCCCGCGCATGAGTGCGCGCGATGCGGGCCTGCGTGCGCCGCCACCGCGCCGACGGTTCGCGGCCAGCCTGGGTGGTCGGATCGTACGGGCCGCACTGGCGGGCAGCGCGGCGTTGCAACCCCCGCAACTTGGCCTGGGCCGCGGTCAACGGCTTAGGCGCAGGAATGCGATCCACCTCCACACCGTCAGGGGTGGCGACCACCAGCAGATCCTTGACACCGACGTCCACGCCGACGACCGGATGCAGCGAGCTGCCGGCATGCGTGGAGCGGACCTTCGCATCGACGAGCACCTGAAACGCGCAGTACCAGCGGCCCGCCTGATAGGACATGGTGGCCGACAGTATCCGCGCCGTGCCAGCCTCCAGGCGGCGGGCCAGCTTGCGGGTCGACTCATGGGTGCGGATACGTCCGATGCGCGGTAAGACCACGTGGTGGCGGTCCGGTTCGATCCGGATCGTCCCAGTTGTGAACCGCACCGAGCGTGCCGAGTGATGTTTGGATTTGAATCGTGGGAACTGGATCGTTGCGCCGGCCCGCTCACCGGCCCGCGAGGTCGCCCAGTTCTCCAGCGCTCGCGCTAGCGCATCTAGGCCCGAGTTGTAGGCCTCCTTGGAATTGGCTTGCCACCACGGCGCCACATCGTGCTTGATCTGGTTCCACGTCTTGCGCAGTTTCGCCAACGACCAACCCTGCGCCAGCGTCAACTCCTCCTCGGACAAACCGTAGGAGCGTTCGGCGGCCCGCTGATCCAGATTCTTCTTCACCACACCCAGCATGTGGTTGAACGCGAACCTCGCCGCCCCACAATGTGACTCCAACTCCCGTACCTGCCCAGGGCTCGGATCGAGTGCGAAGCGATACGCCTGCACAGTCCAACCCTCCGGAGGCTCAAACCGAGCCATGCCTACATCCCGAGCGAATCGAAACCGCGGCAGACATGCGCATGAATTGACCCTTGCACACCGCTCCGACACAATCGTCGACGCAGCGCAGACTCCGGACATGCAGACGTCGGGTTCGGGCGCGGATACGCACGCTTATTCACGAACCGCCGAGCCAACGGCAAAACCTACGGGTGGGGCGTACGCAGCTGGTATCCGTCTCCGGTCGCCACCAGCACCTCACCGACAGGCGGGCTGCCACACGCCCGTTCGCACCCGACGAAGTGCCGGTGTCCATCTTTCGGCACGTCGAGCGCCGCAGTGGCATCCGCGCGAACATCGGCCGCCGAATGTGCGCAGCCGGGGCTGCCCGTACACGCGCTGACCGCCAGCCACGGCGAGTGCTCGTCGAACACCAACCCCATCGGTGCCAGCATCCGCAATGATGCATCGGCGACGCCCTCGTCGAGGTCGCCGACCAGAACGGAACGCCACGGCGTGATCACCAGTGGGGCGTCGATCGCCGCGAGGTACTCAGCGACCCTGGCCTGCAGCACGCCCAGCGGCACCGCGGCTCCCAGCGCCACACGTCCGTCGTCTTGCGGAAGCCAGCCGACCGGTGGCCGGACGACCGGCGGCCACGTCGCCCCTCGCGCAGCGCTGGGCGTGAGGTGTTCGAGCAGCGGGGCGGGGTCGGCCAGTTCGGCTACCCGCCAAGACGTTCCGCGGGTTGTGACGAACCGTGTCGCGATTGCGATGAGTGCGGGCACGACGGCGGCCCTCGCCAGCCGTACGCCGGCATCTTTGCCCGCCAGCAGCAGGGCGGCCGTGTCGTCGTCGAGGAAGTGTGCGCCCACATCGGCGCCGAGGCCCGAGATGTCGCCGCGGCCGTCGTCCACACCGAACAGGAACCTGCCCGGCAACTCGGCCAGCGCGGGCTCTGACTGAATCGTGCCGTCCAATTCGGTCACTAGACGCCGGATGTCGGTTGTCCCGCCGACACGGCCGGACAGCGGCGACGCGACGATGTTGCGCACCCGCTCATGAGTCTGCGACGGCAGCAGGCCTGCCGCGGCAACCATTTCGGCGACCGCTGCGGTGTCGGTGATGGCCCGTAGCTGGATGTTGCCGCGTGATGTGAGTTCCATCGCCGGTGATCCGAACGTCGTCGCGGCGAGTGCGAGTGCCTCCAGCTGTCCTGCCGAGATCATGCCGCCCGGTAACCGCACCCGCGCAAGGGCGCCGTCTGCAGCCTGGTGCAGCTGCAAAGCACCCGGGCAGGCGTCGCGATCGCGGGTTCTGGCCACCAATTCACGGTACGGCGCGACCGCTCGTCGGGGCCATCTGAGGGGCCGAGCGGCACCGCACAGCCAGACAGACATTGCTGACGCGTAGGTCGCCCCGGCGCAAAAGTCGGTGCGACGTGCGCTGAGGCCCCAACCTGCGTAGGGCCGCGGGAGTTAACCAGATAAACAAGTACTCGTCTACGCGTGAGATGTATCCGCAGCCGCGTTAATTTTTCTCCCATGGGGAATCCGGGGCCACCCGGACACCACGGAACACACGGTGGGAGCAACTCAAATGACCAACATGGCAACGACATTTAGCTCCGAACTCGACGAGAGCCGGGAGACCCTGGTTGCCTCGGCGACCAGTTCGTCCGAGACGCAGACGCTGATCACCGAGCAGCAGGTGCTCTTCAGCACGGCGACGGCGGTGGCGCTACCTCCGGCGAAGACCCGCCGGTGGAGCGACACCGTCCACGCCGTCGGCATTGCGCTGCGGGCGATGTTCGAGGCGCCCGAGCGACAGCATTACCCGAAGCGGCACATTTGGCTGGACAACGCGCTCATGTCGCGCGAAATGGATCGGGTGTAGTCAACTCGCCAGCGGGATGGGACTGACGACATCCGAATACACCGAGGCATCCCCGACGACAGCGCGGCTGTGCTGGCCGTGCACGTCGACGGGGATGTCCCCGGCCAGCGTGACGCGGCTGAGCCGTCGGTACTGGTCGTCGTAGTCTGCGACCGCGTAGTGCTGGGTGGCGCGGTTGTCCCAGATCGCCAGATCGCCCGACTGCCAGTTCCAGCGAATAGTGTTCTCCAGCTTGATGACTCGGGCCTGCAGCAGACCGAACAACGTCGCCGACTCTGCCTGGCTCAATCCGACGAACTGCTTGATGAAGTGGCCGAGCAGCAGTACGTGCTTGCCGGTTTCGGGGTGCACCCGCACCACCGGATGCTCGGTTTCGTAATACTCGCGCACGAATTCCTGGCGGTAATCGCGCACCGCGTCGGTGAGGTCGTCGTGCCTGCCGTCGTAGTCGGCCGCGTAGTCGTAGGTGTTGGTATGCACCGCCCACAGATTCTCGGCGAGCACGCGCAGTGGCAGGGGCAGCTGCTCGTAGGCCGCCTCGGTGGACGCCCATGTCGTGGTGCCGCCGTAGGCGGGCAGCGAAACAGCACGCAGCAGAGATGCTTTCGGGATGCGGTCGACGAACGTCACGTCGGTGTGCCAACTGTTGGCCTTGTCGTAGCGCGAATCGATCGGCAGCACCGATGCGCCCTCCGACAGTGTCGGATGCGCGGTCGTCGGTGTGCCCAGTCTGCGGGCGAACGCGAGCTGGCCGTCGTCGTCCAGGTCGTGCTGGTCGCGGAAGAAGATCACCTTGTGCTCGAGCAGAGCGTCGTTGATGGCCGTGACGGTCTCGGTATCGAGATTCCCGGCCAGCCGTACGCCGTCGATGCGGGCGCCGATGTTCGCGCCCAGTTTCACCACATCAATGAATTCAGTCACACGTTCATTTCCGCAGGCGTCGGGCGCGAGGTAAACGGTTTGGCTGATCACGATCGGAACTCGGGCGTAGCGTTCGAGGAGGCAAGGGGGGCCACGGTGTCACAGAAACGCATCTTGAAGGTCGCGATCATCGGTGCAGGCATGTCCGGGCTGTGCATGGCGGCGAAGCTGCAGGACGCCGGCATCGACAGCTACACCGTTTTCGAGTCGGCCGACGAAGTCGGCGGCACTTGGCGTGACAACACGTATCCCGGACTGACGTGTGACGTGCCGTCGAGGTTCTACACGTACTCGTTCCGGCCGAACTCGAACTGGTCGCATCTGTATCCGCCGGGTCCGGAGATTCACGACTACTTCCGACAGGTGGCCGCGGAACGTGGCATCCGTGGTCACATCCGGTTTGGGGCCGACGTCACGTCCGCCCATTATCGGGACGGGCAGTGGTGGATCGGCACCGCCGACGGCGAAGAAGCGTTCGACGTGCTCATCACCGCGACGGGTTTTCTCCGAGTCCCGCGATACCCGGACATCCCGGGCCTCGAAACCTTCGCAGGCCCGTCGTTTCACTCGTCGCGATGGGACCATTCGGTGTCGTTGCCCGACAAGCGGATCGGGTTGATCGGGACAGGCTCCACTGGCGTGCAGATCACTGCTGAGCTCGGCGGCAATGTACGGGAGCTCTACATCTTTCAACGCACGGCGCAGTGGGTGTTCCCAGCCGCGAATCCGCGCTACTCGAGGTTCACCAAGTTCATTCTGTCGCGGTGGCCGGCGCTGAACATGGTCGGCTATCGGTTCTGGCAAGCGTGCTTCGAGCGGCTGTTGGCCCCCGCCGTGGTCAAGCCATGTTGGCAACGCCGGTTCGTAACGGCACTGTGCCAGTGGAACCTGCGGCTGTCGGTACACGATCCCGAACTTCGCCGCAGGCTCACCCCCGACTACCAGCCGATGTGCAAACGCCAGGTGTTCGCGGGCCGCTACTACAAGGCTGTTCAGACGCCGGGCGTGCGGCTGGTCAGCGACGCAATCGACCATATCGAGCCGAGCGGCGTCGTCACCTCGGATGGAAGGCTGCACGAACTGGATCTGTTGGTGCTGGCAACCGGGTTCGATGCTCGTGCCTACGTCCGCCCGATGGAGATCGTCGGTGAAAACGGCCTGACCCTCAATGACGCGTGGGCAGATGGGCCACACGCGTACCGCTCCGTCGCGGTTCCGGGCTTTCCCAACCTGTTCATGTTGACGGGCCCGCACTCGCCAGTCGGTAGCCAGTCGTTGGTGATCATCGCCGAGAACCAGGCCGACTACGCGATGTGGTGGATCAACCAGATCCGCCACGGCCGGGTGACCTCCGCGGCACCGACGGAAGCGGCGACCAAGGACTACAACGAACAGATGAAAGCGGCGATGCCCCAAACGATCTGGATGACTGGCTGCAACAGTTGGTACTTGGGCAAGGACGGTCTACCGGAGCTGTTCCCGTGGCGGCCACAGCGGCACCGCGAGTTGCTGCGCTCACCGCAGCTTGGCGACTTCGACGTGCGCACCGCCTGAGGAATGTGACCGCCGCCACAATGCGCGGCGCGGTGATCCGTGCCACACAAGATGATCATTTCTGACTTGTCGCGTCGTACTTTCTGACTACTGCACGCGTGTGCAGTAACCGAATTTCATGGAAGGAACGACGATGTTCGCACTAGTCGCATTCGGCGCGCTGCTACTTGTCCTCATCGCGGCCATCGGTCTGCCCTATCCGCAGACTTGGAAGGGCCGCTGGGGTAACGACGGCTGAGCACCGACCGCACCATGTGGTCGGTCGGTACGGTACGAATGGTGGGTGGCTGAAGCCTTCCCACCGCCCCACCCCACCGTGCTGTTGCTTTCGACGTCCGACACCGACCTGATCACCGCCCGCGCCAGCGGGGCAACCTACCGGTGGGCGAATCCGTCGCGGCTCGTTGACGGCGAACTCGAGGAGTTGCTTGCCGGCGCCAGCGTCACCGTCGTGCGCATTCTTGGCGGATATCGCGCCTGGCAGGGCGGCATCGACACCGTGGTCGCCAGCGGTGTGCCGACGGTGGTCGTCAGCGGTGAGCAGTCGCCCGATGCTGAGTTGATGGGCCAGTCCACGACGCCCGCCGGCGTTGCGTTGCAGGCACACATCTATCTCGCGCAGGGTGGCATTGAAAACCTGGCGAACCTTCATTCCTTCCTCTGCGACACGCTGTTGATGACCGGGTTCGGATTCGGCCCTCCGGTGACCACGCCTAGCTGGGGTGTCCTCAACCGGTCTGTGCGCGAAGGGGACGGCCCGACGATCGCGGTGCTGTACTACCGCGCGCAGCACTTGGCAGGCAACACCGGTTATATCGAGGCGCTGTGCCGGGCCATCGAGGACGTAGGCGGTCGGCCGCTGCCGGTCTTCTGCGCGTCGTTGCGCACCGCCGACGCCGGACTGCTGGACGTGCTCGCGACCGCCGACGCGATGGTGACCACCGTGCTGGCCGCAGGCGGCGCTAC
>JAVXWV010000725.1:0-5815 GCA_032230775.1 Mycobacterium sp.
GTCGCGCGAGTATCTCGTGGGCGGAACGTTCACCGGCACGGTCACCGGCGGGGGCAAGACCACACTGGCTGGCGGGGTGCTGGAGGCCGGCTACCAGATCGGCTGCGGCATCGAACTCGGCCAGGTCAGGCTCATCGGCCAGGCCGGCATCAGCACCTCGGGCTCCCGCATTAGCACCATGGGGATTCCGACTGGCGTCACGTTGCCGCTCTCCGGCACCATCGAGATCCACCCCAAGCCGGGCACCGTGTCGACCGTCACTGTCGACAAGAAGACCTTCAAGGCCGCACCCGTGCGCGTCACCCTCAAGGACACCCACGTCAAGGTCGACGGCTGCGTCGGTCAGTCCTTCCTGCGGTCCTACGCGACGCTGACAAGCTCGACCACAGACACCGACGACGTGGTCGCGTACTACGGCATCACCAAGGCCGTCTGACGTCAGGCATGGATTCCAACCGAAAGATAGTGGCAGTCGCGAACATTGCGGCAGCCGGGTTCATAACCGTCGGAGCGGCGGTCGCCCTTGCGGCGACCCCCGCTGCGGACCCCCCCCCCCCCGACCCAGAGCCCCTACCCCTGGATGCGCCGCCCCCCCCGGCGCAGGCGGGGGCGCCGATGCCCGGGTTAGGAGCGCCTCTGGGGCCTGCCGGTGTTGGGGTGCTGGCTCAGAACGGACAGCCAGCCAACTCGGCCGCGCTCGGTGCACCGCCGGTAGTTGGGCTCGATAAAACCACCGTGCTGGGCCAGAATGCGATTCCCGTCGCACCGGGTGCGGATCCGGGCGTGGTCCCGAACCTCAATGTGTTCAACAACGGCTACGGGGTGCAGCAGTGCCTGGTGCCCTCGGCACCCGGAAAGTGCGAGCAATTCGACGTCGCTCCCGGTGACGAGAATGCGGACGTGAGCCGTCGGGAGTGGCTGGGCCGGTACATCGACATGTACCGCGCCGGGATGCTCAAGGGCGGACTGCTGGGTCAGATGCCGCAGGAACAGCTCGGTGAACCGCTGCCCGGTACCGCGCCGCCGCCGGGGACGAACGTTCCCCCAGGGCTCGTTCAGTTCCAGCCAGACCCGCCGCCACCGCCGGGTGCACCTGCGCCCCCTCCGGCACCGGGGGCGCCGCCGCTGCTGCCTCCGCCACCAGGCTGACAGGCTCAGCACCACAGAACCGAGCGTGACGGGGTCACATCCAAAAGGGATGTGGCCCCGTTCGCGTTGGCTCCACCGTGGTGTCCGTTTTCCGCCAGCACTGCCGACGTCTGCCTTCCTACCGTCGTCGGTATGCAAACAGATGCCATCTCGGACGCTCGCGTCGAGGTTCTGCAGACACCCGTCGTATGGTTCATGGCGCTTGCGGCCGCGCTGGGCACGGCCAGCATCTATCCCCTTCAACCAGCAATCGCAGACGTGGCGGGCTCGCTGCACACATCGCTTGCGACGATCGGTGTCGCACTGGCGTGCGGACCACTTGGGTACCTCTTGGGACTCGCCCTGCTCGTGCCGCTCGTCGACCGGTTCGCGCCAAGGTGTGTGCTGTCAACGCAATTCGGCGCACTCGCGATCGCAATGGCTGTCAACGCTGTCGTCGGCACACCGTGGCTCCTCGGCCTTGTTGTCGGTGTTGTCGGCGCCGGATCGTCGGTCGGTGCGCAATTGAGTTCCGTCGCGGGACGTTTCGCGAACCCTCAGCGCCGCGCCACGGTCCTCGGAATCGTGACCGCGGGGATCGCGGCGGGCATCATCGCGGGTCGAATCGTCGGCGGCTGGCTGAATGACGAGATCGGTTGGCGTGGAATGTTTCTCGTGTTCGCGACGGCGTGTTCCGTCGTTGCCGTTTCAGCGTTCTTAGTGTTGCCCAACGCCGCCGGGAGCGTCACGTCGGGCTACCTCGCGTCACTTCGCGGCATGCCCGTTCTGTATCTCCGGCACGCGCCACTTCGGCTCGCCGCCGCCCGTGGAACCCTCTGGTTCTTCGCCTTCTGCGCGGTGTGGGCAGGTCTTGGGGTTGCGCTGTCGCAGCCGCCGTTCTCATTTTCGTCTGAGCGAATCGGCCTGTACGCGTTCGCAGGATTGCTCGGCATCGGCGCCACGCGAATAGCCGGCGCATGGGCGGACAGGGTCGGCGCACCCAAGGTGCTCTTGGTCGGACTCGTCGTCGCGCTGACCGCAGCGGTGATACTGGGCGCTTGCCTTGCGAACGCCGCCATGACGCTGGTCTGCCTTGGCCTCTTCGATGCCGGTCTGTTCGCGGCTCAAGTGGCCAACCAGAGCACCGTTCTTGCGATTGACCCCGCCGCACCCGCCCGATTCAACAGCGCCTACATGCTGATCTACTTCGTCGGCGGCAGCCTCGGTACCGCGTTCGGTGCTGCCGCCGTCGGATGGTTCGGTTGGCCCGCAACCACCGCTATCGCCGCATGCGCCATCGCGCTAGCGATGATCGTCACCGTCACCGTTCGCGGCAACACTCGGTCACTAGGCTGAGGGCCGTGTCCGATCCAGTACTGGTCCAGGTCGACGATCACGTCGCCCTTATCACCGTGAACGACCCCGAGCGCCGCAACGCCGTAACCAAGGAAATCGCGGCCGCCCTGCGCGCTGCCGTCGACGCCGCGGAAGCCAATCCCGACGTGCACGCACTCATCGTGACCGGCGCAGGCAAGGCGTTCTGCGCAGGCGCCGACTTGACCGCACTTGGCGCCGCGACCGAAGACGGCTTGCGTGGAATCTATGACGGCTTCCTCGCGGTCGCCAACTGTGCGCTGCCCACGATCGCGGCGGTCAACGGCGCGGCCGTCGGCGCCGGGTTGAATCTGGCTCTGGCCGCCGATGTCCGGATCGCAGGCCCGGCAGCGCTTTTCGACCCGCGATTCCAGAAGCTGGGCATTCATCCCGGCGGCGGCGCGACATGGATGCTGCAGCGCGCCGTTGGTCCGCAAGCGGCCCGTGCGTCACTGCTTTTCGGCATGCGCTTCGACGCCGAGGCCGCGGTGCGATATGGGCTGGCGCTCGAGGTCGCCGAAGATCCCGTTGCGGCGGCGCGGGCACTCGCCGCCGGACCCGCGGCCGCCCCCCGCGAAGTGGTGATCGCCACCAAGGCATCCATGCGCGCGACGGCCAATCCCGGCGTCGTCGACACCGAACAGCACCGGATCGCGGTGGACACCGAGCTGGGACCTCAGGCCGAGTCGATCACCTCACCGGAGTTCGCCATGAGGCTCGCTGCCGCCCAGCGAAAATGACCCGGGCGTCAGCAATGCGGCCTAGGCTGAGGCGGGCCGGGTCCGCAAAAGGAGCATGAAATGAAGAAGCTGGCAGCAGTGCTGATGACTGCCGCGGCAGTGGCGGTGGTGCCGGTGGCCATCGCACCGACGGCGCAGGCAGACATATGTGCCGGCGCGCGCGGACGCCATGTCGGCGTGGGTGGCTGCACCAACATCGCGGGTGACGTCGCCACCGGCGCGGCCATAGCGGCGGCCACCGACCCGTACATTCCCGGCGAGATACCGTGCTACACGGTCGAGGGTGTGCCCTACTACACGCCTCCTGGCGACCCCTGCTGATCAGAGATCGAGCAGCGCGAGTTCCGGTGCCTCGATGAGGTCGCGCAGCTCGCGGAGGAATGCTGCCACCTGGGCGCCATCGACGATGCGGTGGTCGAAGGCACACGTCAGTGGCATTGTCGGTCGCACAACCACCTCGTCATAGACGACGACCGCGCGCGGCTTCAGTGACCCCATCCCGAGGATCGCGGCCTCCGGGTAGTTGATCACCGGCACGCCTTCGTCCAACCCCAGCGCGCCGAAGTTGGACACCGTGAACGTGGAGCCCTGCAGTTCCGACGGTTTGAGCGCGCCTGCGCGCGCGTCGCGGACGAGCCGTGCGACATTGGCCGCCAGCTCCCTAGTGGTCTTGTTGTGCGCATCGTTGACGACGGGCACCAGCAGCCCTCGCGGCGCGGCCACGCCGAACCCCAGATGCACCGCCGAATGTAAATGGATCTGCGGCCCGTCGGTGGTGTCCAGCCACGTCGAGTTCAGGTTCGGATGGTGGCGCAGCGCTATTGTCAGTAGCCGCAGGGTCAGCACGAACGGCGTGATCGGCGACTCGTCGTCGGTAATGCGGCGCATGCGATCACGTAACTGCAGCAGGCCCGAACAGTCGACCTGGACACCGGCGTGCGCATCCGGTATCTGCCTGCGCGACAACGTCATCCGGTGGGCCATCTCGGCCTGCACGCCGCGCACCGCAACCATCTCCGGCGTCGGCGCCGTCCTGCCTGCTGCGGCGAGCACATCGTCGCGAGTAATCACCCCGTCGGGGCCGGAGCCCGTCACCCGGGAGAGGTCGACGTTCAACTCCGCGGCCAGTTTCCGCACCGGCGGCTTGGCCCGCGGTCGCTCACCGACCAATCCTCGCCTGCTCGTGTCCATTTCGTCGTCGGCGCCATAGCCGACCAAAACCGGTTTGCGCACTGAGCCATTCGCGCTCCGCGGCAAGGCGACGGGTTCCTCGGCTGAATTGCCGGCTCGGCCGGCGGCCTCGGCCGCAGCCGTCGCGATGCGAACAAGCACCGAGCCGACGGTCAGGGTCTCGCCTTCGGCGCCCCCGAGCTCCACGATCCTGCCCGCATACGGACTGGGAATCTCAACCTCGGCCTTGTTCGTCTCCACGGTGCACAACGTTTGGTTCAGTTCGACCTCGTCTCCGACCGCGACCTGCCAGCCGGTAATCGTCGCGTCTTCGAGGCCTTCGCCCAAGTCGGGGACGAGAAACTCCTTTACAGCGCTCACGGCTGCACCATCGCTCGCTCGACGCAGTCCAACAGCCGGTCGGGGCCAGGAAGCCACAGCTTCTCCAGCCGGGCGGGCGGATACGGTGTGTCAAACCCGGTGGCGCGCAATACCGGTGCCTCCAGGTCGTAGAACAGCTCCTCCTGAATGCGGGCCGCCAGCTCGGCACCGAAGCCCAGCGTGCGGGGTCCTTCGTGCATCGCCACCGCCCGGCCGGTCTTGCGCACGGACTCCGCCACGGTGTCGAAGTCGAGCGGGTTCAGCGACCGCAGGTCGATGACCTCCAGGCTCCAGCCGCGCTGCTCGGCGAGGTCGGCAGCGCTGAGCGCGGTCGCGACAAGCGAACCGTAGGTCACAACTGTGACGTCCGCGCCGACGCGCCGGACTGCGGCCCGTCCGATCGGCAGTGCGGGCGCGTTGGTGTCGACGGCCTCGCGGACCCAGTACCGCCGTTTGGGTTCCATGTAGATCACCGGATCGCGGCTCACGATCGCCTGCCGCAGCAACCAGTACGCGTCCGACGGCGTCGACGGCACCACCACCTTCAGGCCTGCGGTGTGCAGCCAGTAGCTCTCGGTGGATTCCGAATGATGTTCCACCGCACCGATTCCGCCGAACGACGGAATGCGAATCGTGACAGGCATGTCAACGTCTCCGCGGCTACGCATCCGGTACTTAGCCAGGTGGCTGACAATTTGGTCGAACGCGGGCGCGGCGAACCCGTCGAACTGGATCTCGGGGACTGGGACGAAACCGCGGATCGCCATTCCGATCGCGATGCCGATGATGCCCGACTCTGCCAGCGGGGTGTCGAAACACCGCTGTTCGCCGAAGGTTTCGGACAGGCCCTCGGTCACCCGGAAGACGCCACCGAGCTTGGCGACGTCCTCCCCGAACACCAGCACCCGCTCGTCGGCGGCCATCGCGTCGTGTAACGCGCTGTTGATCGCCTGCGCCATGGTCAGCGTCGGAGCTGTCGGCACTTCTGTCGAATGTGCCGCCCGCGGCAACGAAGTCAACAG
>JAVXWV010000753.1:0-3340 GCA_032230775.1 Mycobacterium sp.
AAGGCGCGGTCAACGTCACATCCGCCTCCAGGTGCTCACCCGGTGGCAGGACGAATGACAGCTCGGCGGGCTCGGCCGTCCAGCCGTCAGGGCACAGCAGCCGGACCTTGCCGTGCAGCATCGTGTCACTGCAGTCGCTGGATGCGGTAAGCCGCAGCTGTACTTGCGAATTCGGCTCAGCAGCGATGTGCTGCGGGTGCAGGTAGGCGATCGCGGGCAGTCCGCCGAGCGCAGCCGGTCCACGGTTGTGCAGCCAGTACCGCGCGTAAAGTGGCTGCGCCGCCTCGGCGTCGGGCGCCAGCACGGTGTGGTCGGCCTCGATCACCTGCGGCATGTTGAGCCGGGTCAGCACGGTGGCGATCTCATAGCCATGCAGCGTGAGCCCGTCGGAGGCCAGATGCTGTACGCGTGGCTGTTCGAGGAGATCGACACGTGCCGCCGCCGAAACCCGCCGCAACCCCGAACGGACGACGACATCGGTTGTGGTGCCCGATGTTTCGACCAGGCGAACCGCGACGCCGTCCGACGGGTGGATGGTCTGGCTGCTGCCGGAGGCCAACGGGTTGCCCGCCGCCTTAAGTGCACCGAGCTGGACCCTGCCCGCCGGCTCGATCTCGAGCAGCGACCCCCAGTGCGGCAATCCGCCTGCAGCCTCTGTCTTTTCGGCGGTGGGAAGCAGCGGCCGGGAGAACTCCGCACTGCGCGCGGGAACGCCGGCTTCCCGCCAGTCCCCGTCGCCGGAGACCAGCGCGTATTCGAAGGTGTGGGTCCAATGCTGCAACTGGAAGTTGGAACCGTCAGGGGCGGTGCGGCGCGGGGGGTCGATCCAGGTGCCCGACGGCCAGCCCGTGCACGAGCGCATCAGCGAGGTGTGCAGCGTCCCGTCGGAATCGACGGCGAAGCCCGGCATTCCGCGATTGAGCACCGCGACGGTGCGGTCCTCGAAGGCGCCGAGCCCCGACGGCACCTCCTGTTCGACGACGATTTCGAAGTCGCCAAGGTCCTCAACAACGGAGTCCACCACGACCCCAAGCTCCGATCCCGCAATGATCAACACCGGCAACGTCCGCACCCCGCGCAGATCAGCGCCCGGCACCCACTCGTCGATAAACGGCCCGACGGGCGGTACCCATACCCTGGCCGCACCGGTGCTATACAGCTGACGCTTGAGTTCCTCGGCGTACACCGGGTCGGCTTCGGCTAAAACCGCTGCGGTGAAGGCGTTCTCGTCGGGACCACCGAGCGCGATGCGCGCGTCGGGAAGGTTGGAGTCGACGGCGAGATCGCCGTAGCGCGGCTTGTCGGCGCTGCTGCAGGTCGCGGTCACACCGGCGCGGACCAGCGCCACCATCAGCGCACGCGCCAACCCGGCCGACTCCGCCTCCGTCGGCGACACCACCTCGGCAACCGAAACCGCGCGGCACCGGTGGTTTTTCGTGCTCCTCTCGTCCGCGCTCTTACCAACGCAGACCCGCACGGCCGACGACAACCCGAACCAGCCGTACGCCGGGTTGTCCAGCGTCCACGGGTGCTTCGCGGAGTCGACGGCCGTCTCAGCTCCGGCCTCGTGCATCAACCCGAAGCCCCGGCCAATCACCGCGTCGCCGACTTCGCTCACCGGAAGCGCACCGGGCACCGGGCACGGCCAGCGCAGCCGCAGCAGGCGGTCGGCGCCGGTGAACTCGTGAACGGTGGTCCTGCAGTCGACGCGCGCCACACCCTGCCAGAGCGTCAGAGTCTGCGCGTAGCGCAGCACATCACCGATGCGGCCTCGCACGATCAGCCGCTCGCCGATCGGGCCGCGGTAGGCCTGCACCGAAGCCGGCTCGGCCGACGAGCAGACGACCGGGCCCTTCGGCAGCAGATGCCACGGACCTTCGCCTGCCTCCGGATGCGCCGGATACTCGTCGTAGACGGCCAGCTCGTTGCCGACCACGCCGTCGCCGATCAGCTCGCGGCCCGACACGGTTTCGATCAGCGAGCTCACCCCGCCGCCGCGCGCCGGGTCCACCCGAAGCCGGTAGTGCTCGTTGGCAATAGTGTTACCGTCCAATGGTTCCCAGCCGTCGGCGGCCTCAGCCGGAGCCAGCCGGTAGGACTGCCAGCCCAGCGACGGCACGTCGCGGGCCAGCCAGCTGACCGACCGGCCGCCGTGTTCGATGTGGACGGGAAGTTCGGTGCCCTCGGAGTCGAACACTTGCACCGCGGCGGCGACGGGCTTCTCAAACCTGGCCGTGACGACGTCAGTCCGCTTGTGCGCCAACGCGTTCCATACCACGACCGGGTCGTCGACCGCACTGGACAGCAGGGCCAGCGCGTTGTCGCGGGCCGTCCTGCCGAGCTCCCACGCGTCGCGCCATCCGGTAAGCAGGTCGAGGTAGACCTGGTCGGACTCCGAGCCGGTGATCGCGTCGTGGTGGGCGCCGTACGCCAGCTGAACCCACGCCTTGGCAAGCGCGGCCTCCGGGTACTTCGCGCCGCCGAGCAGGCCCGCGAACACCGCGAACTTCTCGGCGTCCAGAACCGCGTCCTCGGCGGCCCGGTTGGCCTGCTTGGTGTCGATGTAGGACACGTGACAGCCGGTGTAGATCGGGTTCATGTCGCGCGTCTGCGGCGAGGCCCGGACCCCGCGCTCGGATAGTTCGTCGCGCACGGCCGCGAAGAAGTCCTTCGGTATCGCACACACGAACCTCGGCCAGGTGTACCGGGCGTTCCAGTCACGGTGAATCTCTGTGACCCACTTATTCGGCGGCGTGTAGTCGGTGCCGACGGGCAACAGCACGTTGCGCGTCAACGCGACCGTCTTCAGGGTCGCGAAGAGGCGGTAGGTCGCGTCCTCTGCCTCTTGCAGCGTCGCCGACGAATCCATCCCCCACCCCGCCCCGTAATGCGCGGGCATGTAATGCGTGAGCAGCCCGCGTCCGGACGGGGCGATCCACTCGAACTCGCTGCAGAACTGCATGCCCCGCGCATTGCCCTGCATGGACACCGGACCCCACTGGTGGTGCGGGCCGCGCGCCCATGAACTCGACGTCAGTCCGGCGTCGGCCGCCATGCCAGGGAACTGCGGGTCGTGCCCGAAGACGTCGAGCTGCCACGCCGTGGCGGGGTCCGCGCCGAGTATGTGGCGTTGGAAACCCATGCCGTGCACGAAGTTTCGGATCGTCGTCTCGGGGCTGGTGAGGTTGGTATTCGGTTCGTTGTACGTGCCGCCCATCACCTCGACACGGCCTTCGGCGATGAACCGGCGGAGGTCGGCGCGGTCCTCGGGGTGCGTGTCCCAGTACGGCTTGAGGTAGTCGACCTCCGCGAGGACGAACTTGTATTCGGGCTCGCGGCG
>JAVXWV010000331.1:0-9898 GCA_032230775.1 Mycobacterium sp.
CCGGTGTGGCGACGCAAGACGATATGGCAGGCCTGCCGCCGCACGTCATCTCGGTCAACGAACTCGACCCACTGCGCGACGAGGGACTGGACTACTACCGCAGGCTGCTGCGCGCGGGCGTGCCCACTGTGGGTCGGGTGGTAGCGGGCACCTGCCACGGCGGCGACCTACTCTTGCCGGGCGTGATGCCCGAGGTCTATGCGGCGAGCATGCGCGACGTGAGTGGATTCGCAAAGTCGCTCTGCTGACGCTAACTCGACGCGTCCTCGAGTACCTGATGGCCGGCGTTGTAGCCGGTGGCCGAGGTTCGGGAGCGACTCTGGCCGCCGCTCTTGTTGTGGGAGTGGAGAATTGGGGCCGCAACGGCTGCACGGGTGATTCGGGTGAGATCACCGCGACCGCCATGAATCTCGTCCGGTCAGGACTCGCGCCGCTGTCCTAGTTGGGGAATTGCATGCCGTCGCCGGCGTCCGGAGGAAGTGCGACTTCCCCGAGATTGTGTTGCCAGGAAGCGGGCGCAATGCGCTCCGATCTGACACCGGCCGACATCACTGCCACGGTGTGGGCGCTGCGTGGTGTGGTCCAAGCGGGCCGCGCGGTCTCGACGCAGTTGGACGACGCAGCCTGGCGGCGGCACCTCGCACACGTCTTGGACAGTTTTCATCAGGTCGGCTAGATGGCGGCGGTCAACGACTGCGCAAGAACACTCTCGAACAATCGAGTACCGCTCTACGCTGTCCTGATTCAGATATTGGCGAGAAGGTGGGTTGACCACCGAATCGACAAGCTCTGTCGGGAGAGGACTCGCAATGAGCCTGAACGCCGCTCGGGATCACGCCAACCGACACGACGAGACGGTGGCGCCCGACTATATCGCCCATTGGGTAGTCAAGACCGCACGAAGCCAGGAGATGATCGACTGGTATCGAACCGTTTTCGGGGCGCGCGTCATTCACGAGGACAATCGACTCGCCTTCCTGACATGGGACGAGGAAAGCCACCGCCTGGCATTCGTCAAGGTACCCGCGGTGTTGCGCTACTTGTTTCCGCTAGCACGGCTGCGCCGCAAAATAATCGGAGTCGACCACATCGGATTCGGATTCAGCTCGTTGGAGCGGCTGCTGTCGACCTACGAGCGACTCAAGAACGCCGGCATCACCCCGGTCTGGTCGATCAACCACGGTCTCACCACCTCCCTTTACTACGAGGACCCCGACGGCATCCGCTTGGAGTTCCAGACTGAGAACATCCCCAGCGGCAAGGAGACCGCCGACTTCATTCAGGGTCCTGCGTTCGCGGAGAATCCCATCGGGGTCAATTTCGACCCCGATTACTTGCTCCAGCGGCTCCGGGGCGGGGCGGATTTACGGGAGCTGGTAAAGCAAGGAGCGGGCACCCGCCCAGGCACCACGGTGCGGGAAAACAAGCGTGCTGTCACCTGGAAAACGCTCTAGCTGAACGGCTTTCGGCCGTCGAGCCGAAGCGACCCCGCGCCGGCGCGGCGCCACACCCGCGCGACCCAGTCTGCGTCCTCGTCGGTGACCAGGTTGCCCATTACCCGCACCGCCACGTTCATCAGGAACTCCGAGCGCATCGCGAAAGGCCCCGTCGACGGCAGGAACCGCGGAATCGTCAGCAATAGCGCCAGCCGGCGCGCGACCGAGAACCCCCGCGCGTAATGCGCCGAGAGCACAGCGGGCCACACCGACGACAGATCGCCGGTGCCAAGCAGCTCGGCCGCGAGCCTGCCCGTCTCCAGCCCGTAGTCGATGCCCTCGCCGTTCAGCGGGTTGACGCACGCCGCGGCGTCGCCGATCAGCATCCAGTTCGGCCCGGCCACCCCGGACACCGCACCGCCCATCGGCAGCAAGGCCGACCGTCCGGCGCGGGGCTCCCCGGAAAAACCCCATTCCTCGCGCCGCAGCGATGTGTAGTACGACATCAGCGGCCGCAGCGCCGAGTCCGCGGGCCGCTTCGCCGTCGCCAGCGCGCCGACGCCGATGTTCACCTCGCCGTTGCCCAGCGGGAAGATCCAGCCGTAGCCCGGCAGCACCTTGCCCTGCGGCGAGCGCAGCTCCAGGTGCGACGTGATCCACGGCTCGTTGTTGCGCGGCGTCGCGATGTACCCGCGGATCGCCACGCCGTACACCGTCTCCTGATGCCATTGCCTGCCCAACACCCGGCCCAACGGCGAGCGCGCACCATCGGCAACGATCAGCGACGAGCACCCGATCTCGGCGCCGGAGTCCAACAGCAGCGACGAGACCCGCCCGGCCGAATCATGGCGAACATCAACGGCTTTCACGCCCAGCTGCATCTTCGCGCCATCGTCGGCGGCCACCATTCGGATGCGGTCGTCGAGCTCCGTGCGGGGCACTGCGCTGCTGACGGACGGAAACGACGGGCCCGGCCAGTCGACTTCCACGTCGCCGCCGAACCCCGAAAGGCGAAGTCCGCGGTGCTGAACCCGGCCGTCGAGCCACGTCCCGAGCCCCAGCCGCTGCAACTCCAGCACCGCGCGAGGCGTCAGGCCGTCCCCGCAGGCCTTATCGCGGGGGAACTGCGCTGAGTCGATGACCAGTACGTCATGCCCGGCGCGACACGCCCACGCGGCCGCGGCCGACCCGGCGGGTCCGGCCCCGACGACGACCACGTCGGCTCGCGTGTGCATGGTTCCCAGTATGTTGGCAGAGTGAGGACACCAGCGAGCGTGGTGGCGGGAGTGGACTTCGGGGACCCCGCTTTTGCGCATGATGTCCGCGAAGGGGTCGCCCGCATCGAGGACCTGATGGCTACTGAGCTGGGCAAAGCCGACGCTCTGATGTCCGAGGCGGTGCAGCATCTGTTCCAGGCAGGCGGCAAACGATTCCGCCCGCTGTTCACGGTCCTGTCCGCTCAGCTGGGTCCAGAGCCCGACGCGTGGCAGGTCACCGTCGCAGGCGCCGTCATCGAGCTGGTGCACCTGGCGACGCTGTACCACGACGATGTGATGGACGAGGCGCAGGTGCGCCGCGGCGCCCCGAGCGCGAACGCGCGCTGGAGCAACAACATCGCGATCCTGGCAGGCGACTATCTGTTCGCGGCGGCCTCACGCCTGGTCTCCCGGCTGGGGCCGGAGGCGGTGAGGGTCATCGCCGACACGTTCGCACAGTTGGTGACGGGTCAGATGCGGGAGACCCGAGGGGTGGCCGAGGGTGTCGACGAGGTCGAGCACTACCTGAAGGTGGTGTACGAAAAGACGGCGTGCCTGATCGCGGCGTCGGGCCGGTTCGGGGCGACCTTCTCCGGCGCCGGCGAAGATCAGATCGAGCGGTTGAGCAGGCTCGGCGGCATCGTCGGCACGGCGTTCCAGATCTCCGACGACATCATCGACATCGACAGCGATCCCGACGAATCGGGCAAATTGCCCGGCACCGACCTGCGCGAGGGTGTGCATACGCTGCCGGTGCTCTACGCCCTGCGCGATACCGGCCCCGACGGGGACCGGCTGCGGCAGCTGCTGAAGGGGCCGGTCGAGAACGACGACGACCTGGCCGAGGCGTTACGGCTGCTGCGCGCGTCGCCAGGCATGACGCAGGCCAAGGACACCGTGGCGCGCTACGCCGTGCAGGCCCGAGACGAGCTGTCGAACCTGCCGGACGGGCCGGGTCGGCAAGCACTGGCCACGCTGGTGGACTACACGGTGAACCGGCACGGCTGACGCAGCGCGGAACCCTTGGGGGATGGCTGAGCGTTAAGACAGCGAAGACTCACCCCGTTCTATAGGAGGAAGCCACCGATGACCTGGCATCCGCATGCCAACAGGGCCAAGACGTTCCTGCTGCTGGTGGGCATGTCGGCGCTGATCGTGTTCATCGGTTCGCTATTCCAGAGCAGGGCGATTCTGGGCCTGGCGGTGCTGTTCGCCATCGGCATGAACGTCTACGTGTACTTCAACAGCGACAAGCTCGCGCTGCGGGCGATGCACGCCCAGCCGGTGAACGAGATGCAAGCGCCGGCGATGTACCGCATCGTGCGGGAGCTGGCGACGACGGCGCGGCAGCCGATGCCGCGGCTGTATATCAGCGATACCGCCGCGCCGAACGCCTTCGCGACGGGCCGCAACCCGCGAAATGCGGCGGTGTGCTGCACGACGGGGATCCTGCAGATACTCAACGAGCGCGAGCTGCGCGCGGTGCTGGGCCACGAACTCTCGCACGTGTACAACCGCGACATCCTGATTTCGTGTGTGGCCGGTGCGCTGGCGTCGGTGATCACCGCACTGGCGAACATCGCGATGTTCGCGGGAATGTTCGGCGGTAACCGCGAGGGTGGTGCCAATCCGTTTGCACTGCTGCTGGTTTCGCTGCTGGGGCCGATCGCGGCGACGGTGGTGCGGATGGCGGTGTCGCGGTCGCGGGAGTATCAGGCCGACCAGTCGGGTGCGGAATTGACGGGTGATCCGCTTTCGTTGGCGAGCGCGCTGCGCAAGATCAGCGCGGGCGTGCAGCAGGCGCCGCTGCCGCCGGAGCCGCAGCTGGCCGACCAGGCGCACCTGATGATCGCCAACCCGTTCCGGTCGGGCGAGAAGATCGGCAAATTGTTCTCGACGCACCCGCCGGTCGAGGACCGGATCCGCAGGCTGGAGGAGATGGCGGGCCGCGGACCTGGGCAGTACTGATTCTGCTGGGAGAAACACTGCTGGTCGTTTCTGCGACACATAGGCTATGGCAGTGCTGAGCAGAGTTCTTTTTGGCGTTCTGGGAGCAGCGGCCGTCGTCGGCGTGCCTGGCCTTGCGGCGGCGGAGCCGCCCCCAGACCCCGCACCGCAGCCGCCGCCGCCGCCGAACGTCAATGCATTGGCGCCGGTGAAGCTGTCCGAGTATGCGGTGATGGACGGTAATTGGTTCGCGTTCACCGCACCGGACGGGCTGACGTGCGTGCTCCAGAAGGCCAATGGATACGGCTGCAGTGGTCCGATCCCCGGCGCCCCCGAGGGCGCGACTCTGGTCAGTGGTTCGTACGGCGGGGTGCCGGGCTTCTACAACACAGCCGGCAACGTGTTCGCCTCCGCCGGTGCGGCCAAGCCCCTGCCGGTTGGTTCTCGGATCAGCTACCAGACCGTCAGCTGCGGCAACGACGGCACGACGACGACGTGCGTCGACAGCCGCAATCAGTCCGGCTTTGTGATCAGCCCGGCGGGCAGCTTCATCCTCAACCAGGAATCTCCGTTGCTCTATCGACCCGATGGCAGGGGTCCGTTCGGTAACTGAGTGGCCAAGAAGTCATGCACCCTTCTGGAGACCGTCAACAATTGAGGACAGCGGCGAACGGCTAATGCTCCTCGGGACCCTTCCCGCGCTCAGAACCCCGAGCCGTGCACCTCGTGGCCGGGCTTTTCCGCGGCCAGGCCGCGATACGCGTCCTCGACCGTCGAGCCATGATTGACCACGCCGTCGACCTCTCGCGCAATCGGCATGTTGAGGCCGTATTCGTTGGCGAACTCCATGATCACGCTGGCGGCCTTAACACCCTCGGCGACCTGATTCATTGACTCGATGATCTCGTCGATCGTCTTGCCCGAACCCAGCTGCTCGCCGACGTGACGGTTGCGGCTGCGCTGGCTCGTGCACGTGACAATCAGATCGCCCATGCCCGCCAGGCCGGCGAACGTGTCGCGGTGACCGCCCATGGCCTCGCCCAGACGCGACATCTCACGCAAAGCGCGGGCGATCACGAGCGCACGGGTGTTCTCGCCGATGCCAAGCGAGTAGCCCATGCCCACAGCGATCGCGTACACGTTCTTCAAAGCGCCTGCCATCTCAACACCGACGACGTCGTCGGTGGTATATGTCCGGAATCTCTGTGTGCGGAACAGGTTTGCAAGATTGGCGGCGAGATGCTGGTCCGGCATCGCCAGCACAGCGGCTGCGGCATACCCTTCGGCCACTTCGCGGGCGATGTTCGGCCCGGCCAGGATTCCCGCCGGATGACCCGGCAGCACCTCGTCGACGATCTCGCTCATTCGGTAGTTTGTGCCCTGCTCGAGACCCTTCACCAGCGACACCACCGGCACCCACGGCCGCAGCTCCTTGGCCAGTTGCTCGAGCACGCCGCGGAAGCCGTGTGACGGCACACCCATCACGACGACGTCGGCGCAGTCGGCCGCCTCGGAGAAGTCGGTGGTGGCTTGCAGCGTCGGCGACAGCTCTACCTCGTTTCCGAGATACTTGCTGTTGCGGTGCTTCTCGTTGATGTCGTTGGCGGTCTCCTCCGAGCGCACCCACTGCAGCGTCGGCCCGCGTCGGGCGCATATGGACGCCACCGTGGTGCCCCAGGAGCCTCCACCGAGGACGACGACTTTGGGTTCGCGTTGCGCAGCCATGCCGATCAGCGTATTGCCGACGGCTGCCGTTTCACCGGTAGTTGACGAACTGCAGCGCTACGTCGAGGTCCGCCTTCTTCAGCAAGGCGATGACGGCCTGAAGGTCGTCGCGCTTCTTGGAGGACACCCGGACCTCGTCGCCTTGAATCTGGGCCTTGACGCCCTTGGGGCCCTCGTCGCGAATCACCTTGGTGATCTTCTTGGCGTCCTCGCTGGAGATGCCCTGTTTGATGGTGCCGCTGACCTTGTAGGTCTTGCCGGACGCCTGCGGCTCGCCGACGTCGAACGCCTTCATGGAGATGTCGCGCCGGATGAGCTTCTCCTTGAAGACGTCGATGGCGGCCTTGATGCGTTCCTCGGTGGAGGATGTGATCGTGACCGCCTCTTCGCCCTGCCATGCGATGGACGTGTCGGTGCCGCGGAAGTCGAAGCGCGTGGCCAGCTCCTTGGCGGCCTGGTTCAGCGCGTTGTCCACCTCCTGGCGGTCAACCTTGCTGACGACGTCGAACGATGAATCCGCCATTGGATCCGTTCCTCCTCGGCTCTCTGGTGCGTTTTCGTCTTAGACCCATCCTCGTTGTACCCTGCTAGTCGCACCAAACCGGGTCGCCCGGTGGTGCAGCACCCAGGCAGGTTGCCCGAGCGGCCAATGGGAGCGGACTGTAAATCCGTCGGCTTACGCCTACAGTGGTTCGAATCCACTACCTGCCACCAGGGTCAGAGACATTTCGGGTTCTGACCGTGCGTTCGAGTCACCGTGAATTGTCACGGTTTGTCACGACTCGCGCGAACTCTGCGCCGCTGTGCTCAGCGCTTCCGGCTGCGAATGCACATGCCGTTCACCGGCCTCACCAATCTCATGGCCTCATACAGCTAATCAACTACGCCGGACCCCCGGTGTCCAAAGGCTTCCGCGCCGACACGATCACATAGTCCGTCAACCCGGTCCCTCGTTCCCACGTCTCTATGCCACGGCACTGGGCGCGATCGTCTTCCGAGACTTCCACGACCACTTCATCCATCTTTTTATTTCCCACAACGCGCTGCCGAACGTAATTGGCCATCCCAGGGAACACGTCTTGCCGGATCGATTCCAGGAGGACATCGCCGAATCCCACCGCAGACAGTCGCCGTGAGTACTCCTCGCGGTCATACACATTGGCCTCGGGAATGTGGCCGTACCTCCGGGCGAAGGCGTTCGCCCGGCCGGATTTCTTGCTGCCTGGAACCGGGAGCATGTCCGCGATCGCGATGGATCCTCCAGGTTTGAGGACGCGAAATGCTTCACGCACGAATTGATCACGTGTGTCGAAGTGGAATGCGCATTCCAGGGCCAAGACTCTGTCGAACGATGCGTCGGGAAACTCCATTGCGGTCGCCGACCCGAGCCGAATGTCGATTTGTTTCTCCAGCCCGCGCTTGGCGACGCGTTCCCGGCCCTTGGCGACGTGGACGGGGGTGATGTCGATGCCCGTGATGCGAGACACCTTGAAGCGATCGAGAAGAACAAAGTCCTGCTCCGCGAAACCGACGCCGACGTCGAGGACTTCATCGCCTGGTTGCAGCCCGGCGCGCGTTCCCAGCAGCTCGACCATCGCGACGCAAGCGTCGGGATAGGTGCGAGCCTCTTTCCAGTAACCGAGGTTGAGCCACAGCGGCTTGGAGTCGTCGACGTACCCCTCATTCATGAAGTCGATGACGTCGTCTCCGAGGGACGTGTAATAAGCCGCGGCGTCTTTCTGTCGCACCATGCTGAAGGAGCGGGCAACCGTCAAGAACCCCCGGTTGATCGAAAGGGCAATTCGGCGCATTTTGTTCCTCCGGGGATTGTCGGTGTGGGTGTGTGCGGGGTGGAGCTCCTCGAGCGGGTTAGAGCAGTCCGAGCAGTTGTAAGTCGGTGACGTATTTGAGGATGATCGGCGCCGAGACGTGCGGGATGTCCGGATCGTTCTTGTCGCGGCCGATTTTCGCGGCTTGCACAGCAGCACGGAATCGGTCGGTCGGCGCCAAGGACCCGTGGGTCGGCTCTGCGGGCTGCAGATAGTTGGAATTGCCCAGCTGCAACATTGACAGCACCGAGTGCTGGCGCTGTCGATCCGGCAGGGCACGCAGGGCGGCCTCAAATCGCTGCAACCACTGCCCAAGGTCATCGATGCGCTGGATGGGGTGACCAGCCTCGATCAGCCAGTCGACATACTCGTCGAGCCCGAAGCCGTCGTCGTGGGGGTTCATCACGTGGTAGGTCTCAAACCCGTCGACCACCTGTGCACCCAGAGTGGCGATCGCCTCGGCGACGAATTCGACTGGGAGCCCGTCGAAATGGGCGCGCTGCCGGCGCCCATCGGCGTCGAGCTGATAGAACGAACCGGGCGCGATGCCGGTGGCCATGACGCTCAGCACCATGCGGGTGAACGAGTCCGACACGTTGAGCTGGCCCGCATACGTGGTGTCGGCAAGGATCATGTCGCAGCGAAATACCGCGACCGGCAAGCCGCACAGGTCGTTGGCCTCCCGCAGCAGCACCTCGCCGGCCCACTTGCTGTTGCCGTAGCCGTTGGCGGAGCTGCCGTCGCTGGTACGGGCAGGGCTGATCACTCGGATGTCGGCATCTTCGGTGAACGCCGATGGCTCGATCTGATCGCCCACGTTTGCGGTCGACACGTAAGCGAAAGGCTTGAGCTTGTTGGTGAGCGCAATGCGGATCAGCTCGGCGGTGCCCGCGACGTTGGGCCCAAACAGCTCGCTGTAGGGCAGGACGCCGCTGACCAGGGCTGCGGGATCGACGATCAGATCGACGCTGTCAGCCAGCCGCTGCCAAGTGTGGTCGTCCAGGCCCAGGTTAGCTTCGCCCTTGTCGCCGGCGAGGACCTCCAGATGATCGAGGGCCAATTCCCCGTAGTGCGCGACCAGCCTGGGGTCGCCGGTGTCGAGGGTCTTGTCCAGACGGCGCCGCGCCTCTTCATCAGTCTCGGCCCGCACCAGGCAGATCAGCTTGCCGTCGACCAGCTCCATCCGCTCCAGCCACTCGAGGGCCAGATAGCGCCCGAGGAAACCGGTCGCCCCGGTCAGCAAGACCGTCCGCACCTCGGCGCTCGGCCCCGGCAGCCCCGGCGCGGCGGCCAGCGTCGTGGCGTCGATGAACTTGTCCAGGGTGAGGTCGCGGGCGTGCACCTCGGTGGTGTCGTCCCCATGCACGGACACGAAGCGCTCATCGCGGGCGGGGCCGGCGTCTTCGCCCAACTGCCGGCTCAAGCTTCTGACGGACGGCGCGCTGAACACGGTGCGCACCGCGAGGTCGATATCCAGTGCGGTGTTGACGGCGGCGACCAGGCGCATCGCCGACAGTGAATCCCCGCCCAGGTCGAAGAAGGAGTCATCGGCCCCGACGCGCTCGACACCGAGGATTTCGGCGTAGATGCCGGCCAGGATCTCCTCGGTGGGGCCGGCCGGAGCCCGATACTCCCCGGCCGTGTACTCCGGTGCCGGCAGGGCGCGGGTGTCGAGTTTGCCGTTGGGGGTAACCGGCAGCGCCTC
>JAVXWV010000787.1:0-2867 GCA_032230775.1 Mycobacterium sp.
CGGTCTTACCCGACTCGGCGACGAGGGCGTGCAACAGCGAGCCCACCGCGGAGCGCACATCACGGCCGTCGGTTCCGCCGTGGCGTTCAAGGAGCCAGCGCAGCGGGCAGTCGGTCAGCGTCTGCAGTGTCGACGGTGAAAGCGTGACGACGTGGTCATCGCCAGTCCACAGCGGCTCGTCGCTGGACAGCGGCGTCATGCCGTACCACTGTGCGGGATCGGCACCGGCGACTCCGGCCTGTGCCAGCCGCGCCAGTTGCGTTGCCGCGCAGATCCGTATCGCATCATCGACTGCATCGGGTGCTGCGCACACCACCGCACGCAGCCGTCCAACCACCGCGGGCGGAGCCAGTACCCGTGGCGCGTGGATCGGTTCGGGCGGGTCCGGGTCGGGATCGGTCGCCAGGGCTGCCAGCTCATAGCAGAACGGCGACGGAAGCATCGACTCATCGCCGTTGTCGCTGTCGACCGCTGTGACCAGCAGGCGGCTGCGGGCGCGGCCCATGGCTGCGATCAACAGCCTGCGTTCCTCGGCCAGCAGCGGTGCCCTGCTCGACAATCCCCTTTCGGTCTCCGTGACGATGCCGTCCATCACATCGACAAGCTGCTGGGTGCCCAGCACGCCGCCACGGGGAATCGTGTTGGGCCACAGCCCTTCCTGCACGCCGGCGATGACGACGAACTCCCATTCCCTGCCGAGCGCCGCATGGGCGCTGAGGATTGCGACCGCGTCGGGCTCCGGTCGTTGGTCGCGGGGTGTCGCGGGCAGCAGCATCGATTCGACGTGGTCGACAAGGCCGCGCAGCGATGCGCCCGCGGTGCGCGCCACATACTGCTCGGCCACGTCGAACAGAGCTGTGACTGCATCCAGGTTCCGGTCGGCCTGCGCCCCTGCGAGGCCGCCGCGCTCGCTGGCGGACAGCCAGCGACGCTGCAGGCCTGAACGATGCCAGGCCTGCCACAGTGCGTAGCGCGGGTCTTGCCCATCGGCGGCGCTATCGCGCGCGGCCGCGAGCACGGCACGAACCTGTCGCAGCGGACGACCCTGATCGGCGGACAGTGTTTCGGTTGCGTTGTCGAGCGCCTCGACGAGCAGCTCGGTGAACTCGCGAGGCGGCTGGCCGCCATCGGCGCGGCGCAGGGCCCGTCGCAGCTGACGCAGCGACACCGGGTCCACCCGGCCGATGGGCCCGGTCAGCAGCGACAGCGCGCGGTCGCCGTCGAGCCCATGCGCCGTCGCGTCGAGAACAGTCAGCAGCGCCCGCACCGCGGGCTGATCGGCCAGCGGAGCGTTCGGCGCCGTGGTCTCCACCGGAACCCCTGCGGAGACAAGGACACGCGCGAGCGCAGCGCCCAGCCGGGGCACCGACCGGACGATCACCGCCATCTCTGACCACGGCACGCCGTCGACCAGATGTGCGCGGCGCAGCGCGTCGGCGATCAACGCCGATTCGGCGTGCGGCGTCGCGGCAATCCGTACGGTCAGCGAGCCCGCGCGGTCGTCCGCACCGCTCACCTCACGTGCCGCGTCGGCGCCAGGCAGCCGCCGCGCGACCGAGGTGATGGCGTCGGCGATGACTGGCGCGCAACGCAGCGATCGGGTGAGGATGATGGCGGGCTCGTCGCCGCGCAACAACGACGGGTCGGCTCCTCGGTAACCGAAGACAGCCTGGTTTGCGTCCCCCGCGAAGACGGTGAGCTCGCCACCGGCCGCAAGAACGCGAACCAGCCGGGCCGCCTGCGGATCCAGATGTTGTGCGTCGTCGACGAGGAGCAGCTTGATCCTGGTGCGCTCGGCAGCCAACAGGTCCGAATCGGTGGCGAATGCCTCGAGCGCGGCACCGACGAGTTCGGCGGCGCCCAGCGCGGGCACGGTGGCCTGCGGCGCCGCCATCCCCACCGCGGAGCGCAGCAGCATGATCTGCTCATAGGCCTGGGCGAACTGCCCGGCGGCCAGCCATTCGGCCCTGCCGAACTTCCGCCCGATGTGTTGCAGCGCAACGGGATCCACGCCGCGTTCGGTGCAGCGGGCCAGCAGGTCACGGAGTTCGTTGGCGAACCCAACGGTGCTGAGCGCCTGCCGCAATTGGGCGGGCCACGCCACCGGTGAAGCGTCACCATCCTCCAGATCACCCGCGAGCAGTTCGCGGATGATGCCGTCCTGCTCGGCGCTGGTGATCAGCCGCGGCGGCGGGTCGCCGTTGCGCTGTGCCGCCAACCGCAGCACCGCAAACGCATACGAGTGCACGGTGCGAACCAACGGTTCGCGGACCACCGCGCGATTGCCCGCGGACAACAGGGCCGAGGTGATCGCCGCACGCGCCTGGCTGCCGAGCCTGGCCGAACCCGTCACGAGCAGAACCGATTCCGGGTCGCAGCCCGCGGCGATGTGGGCCGTCGCCGCCTGGATCAACAGGGTGCTCTTGCCGGTGCCCGCACCGCCGAGCACCCGGACCACGCCCCGCATACCGGGTTCGGTGAGGCTAATCGGGGTCAGATCGGTGTGCGGAGCGGACATGAAGGCATGACACCACGGGGGTCCGACAAGTGGCCGTCGTCGCCTGCTGGCAGCATTCAAGCCGTGACCGATCTGCTGCACGTGCATCGTTACGGACCGACTTGTCCACCACAGATCCTTGCCGTCCACGGCCTGACCGGGCATGGCAGGCGCTGGCAAACGCTCGCGATGCGGCATCTGCCCGAATTCGCGATCGTGGCACCGGACCTGATCGGGCACGGACGGTCGACGTGGGCGGCGCCATGGAGTATCGACGCGAACGCCGGCGCGCTTGCCGGCCTGCTCGACGCCGATGCGGACGGCCCGGTTGTGGTTGTCGGGCATTCGTTCGGCGGCGCTGTGGCGCTGA
>JAVXWV010000004.1:0-2855 GCA_032230775.1 Mycobacterium sp.
AGGTAGTCGAACAGCTCGTCGGGCGGACAGTCGATATAGCTGTTGACGGTGCAGAACTCACCGAACACGTCGTCGTGCGGGTACACCGACCGCATCATCTCCATGATGATGGGGGTTGCTTTCTCCCGAGGCGCGGTCTCGATACGGACCACGTCATCGATCGGATCGACTGTGCCCCTGTGAGTGGTGATGTCGTCAAGCGCGGGCAGTGACACTGGAGTGGTTCTCCTTTGTGATGAGCGGTTGCTGTGCGGCGGCAGAAACAGCACTGCCGAGAAAGGCTGCAAATGGCGGGATTTCGTCCGCCGAGCATTCGACGCTGACGACTGAAGGGCCGTCGACCTCGAGCGCGGTCAGAACTGCGGTCTGCAGTTCGGTTATGTCGTCGACGTCCACCGCATGCAGCCCGGGAAACATCGTGGCCAGTCCGGCACCCAATCTGCTTGGGCCGAAACGGTTGTAGCTGTACAGGTCGTCATAGAACAGCTGCTCGCGCGTCACGCACATCGCGTGCGCATGGTTGTCGAACAGCAGGAAGGTAATGGGCAGCCGATACTGCAGCGCGGTGTGAATCTCCATGCCGTGCATGAAGAATGAGCCGTCACCCGCAATGACAATGACGCGCCCACTCTGCCGTCTGTCCCCCCGGCCTTCGGGCGGGAGGTGCCCCCAGTCCGCTCGAGCGCTCATCGCGCCGAAGGACATGCCGATACCCGCGCCGAAGCTGTACCCCATCCCGCCCATGCCGAGCGCGACGACAAAGCGGCCGTCGCGTCGCACCGGCAGGTAGTGGATCGCCGACGCTCCGATATTCCCCGCGTCGACGACGATGTCCGCCCCGTCCGGCAACGCGGCATCGAGCACCGTCATCGCATCGCGGTACCGAATACCTGGTCCGCCGAACGCAGGCGGCCGCAGTTCTGTCTGCGGGACCTCGGCGGGAACCCTCGTGCCGGTCGGCAGACCGTGACCAGACAGAGCCGCCGTCAACAGTGCCAGCGAGCCGCGAAGGTCGTCGGTATGGATGTGCGTGCACGGCAGGTATGGCGCTGCGGATCCGATCGAGAACAGCGGCACAGATGCGAGGGCTTTGTCCAGTCCGGCGCGCGACGTCACGCTGAGGCGGGTGCCAAGCAGGAGGCACACCGAACTTTCGGCGACGGCGTCGGCGACCCCGGGATTCCCCATGATTCCCGAAACACCAAGCGCCGAAGAGGATCCCATGCCTGGTGTGCCCGCCACATCCTTGGCGTCAGGCACGGTGGCAACCCTGGCGCGCAGCATCGCCCTTAGCTGCTCCAGTTCGACGCGCGCGTCGTCTCGGGCGACCTGCTCGCCGGCGATGATGGTGATCGGGCCGTCGGCGGTGCGAAGCGCGTACGCGATCGCATCCGGATCACCGAGTTGGGTCCCGGTCGGCTCGAACCCGCGCATACCGCCATTGACGCCGATCTCGGCCTGCTGAATATCCTTGGGCAGCAGCAAGACCGCGGGACCGCCCGTGCGGGCCGCCGCCACCGCCTCTGGCAGTGCGGACACGATGTCCTGCGGCGTCACGATCCGCCTGCAGAACACCGACACCGCGGAGAACAGCGCCTCCGCGTCCAGCGCGCCGTTGCGGCCACTGGTGTCCTGGAAGGAACCAAGACCGTCGAGCGTGGTCGGCGGTTGGCCGATCAGCGCCAGTACCGGTACGCGGCTGGCGAACGCCTCGCCCAGCCCCGGCACGGTGTTCAGGCACCCGCCGCCCGAGGTTGCGACAACGACGCCGAGGCCTGCGCCGCTGCGGCTGAAGCCGTCGGCCATGGTGGCGGCGGAGAATTCGTGTTTGGCCAGCACCGCGGTGATGTCGTCGCGAAAGAACGCGGCGTCGTAGATGTCTTCGATATTGGCACCGTCGACACCAAAGATGAAGTCAACGCCACTCGCTGCGAGGTACTCGACGATGTGGTCGACAACCCGATGCCTACTGGCCATACCAGTGACACGACTGGCAACGGAGTTTCGTTCAGCGCGTGGCCCGAATCACAGCTGTTTTTCGAGCAGGACCTTCCCAGAATCGGGCGAAACCAGTTGCACCGCAGCGATTTCGTCCTTCTGTATCGGGGTGGTGGCACTTGGCAGCGCAGTGGCGCCTGATAGCCCGAGCCATGTCGCGACCTGAGTGTGACTACCGTCACGGCCCACCACGACCATGCCCAAGTTCTGGGGCGGGGCGTCGCGCTGGCCCCAATCGCCGTACGTGCATGCCATGTCGATTCGGGTGCCCCAGCCAAAGCCGGTCAGGGAGATCGATGCATTGATCGGCGTGGTCGATACCTTGGTCATTTCCAGGGCCTGGACAGTTTCCTGCGGGGTGTAGTTCGCAAGGCCCACGATCTCGGGACGAATGGCGACGACCAGCCCGACAGCGAGCAGCGCGGCGGCCACCCCGACAGCTGCCGACATCAGCCAGCGGGATCGCCTGCGGCGCCACCGAACCTTGTCGAGGACCGAGTCGAGAACCTCGGGGCGAAGCGGCGGGGTTTCCGGCGTTTCGTCCTCCAGCGCACGCACGTCCTCGAGATCGAGCATCGCCAGCAAGGCGGGGATACCGCTGATCTCGGCGACAGCCGATCGGCACCGCTGACAGGTTTCCAGGTGCGCCTCGTACTCACGGCGTTCAGCGCTCGACAGTGAACCGAGGACATAGGCCGCGTCCCAGGTCACATAGCGATCGCCGTCCATAAGATCACCGCCTAGGGGAAAACCGAATTGTGTCATCGTGTCACCCCCATTTCCTGCAGATTGAGCCGCAACGCCCGAACGGCGTAGTGAAGCCGGGATTTCACGGTGCCCTCCGCGATCTGAAGATC
>JAVXWV010000339.1:0-5257 GCA_032230775.1 Mycobacterium sp.
AGCCGAGATGCGCGAGTACGCCTTCGCCAGCGGCCCGGTCACGGAGAAGAAGTACGCAAGCCCGCTGCGGTGCGTCATCAGGTCGTCGACGGTGATAGGCCGACGTGCGGGATGCGTCTTGTCCAGCTGGCCGCCGGGTGTGTCAAGCACCCGCATGTCCGCAAGCTCAGGCAACCACTTGGCGACCGGGTCCGCCAGCGTCAGCTTGCCCTCGTCCACAAGGCTCAACGCCGCGGCGACCGTGACGGGCTTGGTCATCGATGCGATACGGAAAATCGTGTCTCGCTGCATCGGGAGGTTGGCGTCGACGTCGCGGTAGCCAAGCTCGTTGACCTGCAGTACCTCGCCAGAGCGCCAAACAAGCGTGACCGCCCCCGCTAGCAGGCCGGCATCGATCGCTTCGCGAATGGAGGCCTGGTTAGTGTCGAGCTTCATCGGCGTCAGCGTACCGAGACGTGTTGCCGGTCCCACTGGTGGCGGCGATTCGAGTACCCGCCTACTCAACTAGGCGCCGTCAAACCCGGTCACCCTCGATTTGGGTCGCTAGTGAGCGGGAGGAACGGACATGGACAACACATCGGGCAGGGGCTGGCCGACCGAAGAATCCTCGCCGAGTGATGGGCATCGGCCCTCGTCACCGCCGGATGGCGCATCGCCGTCGACGTCGACCGAGTCGCTCGCAGCGCGGGTCGAGCGGATGCTCAGTCACGGCTTTCCTCACTGAGCAGCTCTCGGCGGTGTCGCTGTCGGGCTAGATGTTGTCGGATGCTAGGCTCGCGCGGAAGTTCGACGTCCTTTAACGATCCGTCCTGAGAGGCGGAGAAGGAGGTCAGAGTCGCATCGTGGGCTCTCCTGACACCGACCGGGAATTGTTGTCCGCCGCGGACGTCGGCCGGACCATCTCCCGCATCGCCCATCAGATCATTGAAAAGACCGCCTTGGATGATCCGGCCGGTCCTTCGAAAGTCATCCTGCTCGGCATCCCCACCCGTGGTGTGACACTGGCCGCCCGGTTGGCCGACAAGATCAAGGAATTCTGCGACGTCACGGTGGCGCGCGGCGCGCTCGACATCACGCTCTACCGAGACGACCTCGACAGCAAGCCGCCCCGGCCGCTGGAGGACACCTCGATTCCCGAGGGCGGTATCGACGACGCGTTGGTCATCCTCGTCGACGATGTCCTCTACACCGGCCGCTCCGTGCGTTCTGCCCTCGACGCTCTGCGCGATATCGGTCGGCCTCGCGCCGTCCAGCTCGCGGTGCTCGTCGACCGCGGGCACCGAGAGCTGCCCCTGCGCGCCGACTACGTCGGCAAGAACGTGCCCACGTCGCGCAGTGAGAACGTCAAGGTGCGTTTGGCTGAAAATGATGGAGCCGACGGCGTCACTCTTGCACCTCACGGAGGCCCCGCACGATGAAGCATCTGCTCTCCGCCGCCGATCTGTCTCGCGACGAGGCCTTGGCCATCCTCGACGACGCGGACCGGTTCCGTCAGGCGCTGCTCGGCCGCGAGGTCAAGAAGCTGCCGACACTCCGTGGCCGCACCATCATCACGATGTTCTACGAGAACTCCACCCGCACCCGGGTGTCGTTCGAGGTCGCGGGCAAGTGGATGAGCGCCGACGTCATCAACGTCAGCGCGTCGGGTTCCTCTGTGTCCAAAGGCGAATCGCTGCGCGACACCGCGCTGACCCTGCGTGCGGCGGGCGCCGACGCGCTGATCATCCGGCACCCCGCCTCGGGCGCCGCGCAGCAGCTCGCCGAATGGACCGCCACCGAGGACGGCGGCCCCACCGTGATCAACGCAGGCGACGGCACACACGAACACCCCACCCAGGCGCTGCTCGACGCGCTCACCATCCGGCAACGGTTGGGCAGCATCGAGGGCAAGCGGGTGGTGATCGTCGGCGACGTGCTGCACAGCCGGGTAGCGCGGTCCAACGTGCTGCTGCTGGACACGCTTGGCGCCGAGGTGGTTCTCGTCGCACCTCCCACGCTGCTTCCTGTCGGCGTGGCCGACTGGCCGGTCAGCGTCTCGCATGACCTCGACGCCGAGCTGCCGATCGCCGACGCGGTGCTGATGCTGCGCGTGCAGGCCGAACGGATGAACGGCGGATTCTTTCCGTCGACGCGCGAGTACTCGGTCCTCTACGGGCTCTCGGAGAAGCGGCAGGCCATGCTGCCCGGCAACGCCGTGGTGCTGCATCCGGGACCGATGGTGCGCGGCATGGAGATCGCGTTCTCGGTCGCTGACTCCACGCAATCGGCGGTACTGCAACAGGTTTCCAACGGTGTGCATGTTCGCATGGCGGTGCTGTTCCACTTGCTGGTTGGCGCGGGGCAGGAGGCGATCAGCGCATGAGCACCATCCTGATCAGAGGAGTACGGCTCTACGGTGAGGGCGACCGGGTCGATGTGCTCGTCGCTGATGGCCAGATCGCCGATATTGGCTCCGGGCTCTCTATCCCCGATGGTGCCGACGCCGTCGACGCCACCGGCCAGATCATGCTCCCCGGCTTCGTCGACCTCCATACCCACCTGCGTGAGCCGGGCCGCGAGTACGCCGAAGATATCGAAACCGGCTCGGCGGCCGCGGCTTTGGGTGGTTTCACCGCGGTATTCGCGATGGCCAACACCAATCCGGTAGCCGACAGCCCCGTCGTCACCGACCATGTCTGGCATCGCGGCCAACAGGTCGGCCTTGTCGACGTGCACCCGGTCGGCGCGGTCACCATGGGATTGGCCGGAACTCAGCTCACCGAGATGGGCATGATGAACGCCGGCGCAGCTCAGGTACGGATGTTCTCCGACGACGGCCTCTGCGTCCACGACCCACTTCTGATGCGCCGTGCGCTCGAATACTCCACGGGCCTTGGTGTGCTCATCGCCCAGCACGCCGAGGAGCCGCGCCTGACCGTCGGCGCCGTCGCCCACGAGGGCCCCAACGCCGCGCGACTCGGGTTGGCGGGCTGGCCGCGCGCCGCCGAGGAATCCATCGTCGCACGTGACGCGCTGCTGGCCCGCGACGCCGGCGCACGCGTGCACATCTGTCACGCCTCCACCGCTGGCACAGTTGAGATCATCAGATGGGCCAAGGCGCAGGGTATTTCGATCACCGCGGAGGTCACACCGCATCACCTCATGCTCGACGACCGGCGGCTGGCCACCTACGACGGCCGCAACAGGGTCAACCCGCCGCTGCGCGAGGCCAGTGACGCCGAAGCGCTGCGCCAGGCTCTGGCCGACGGGGTGATCGACTGTGTCGCCACCGACCACGCCCCGCATGCCGAACACGAGAAATTCTGCGAGTTCTCCGTTGCCCGGCCCGGCATGCTTGGGCTACAGACGGCGCTGTCGGTAGTGGTCGAGTCGATGGTCCGGCCTGGCCTGCTGACGTGGCGCGACTTAGCGCGGGTGATGAGCGAAAACCCGTCCCGCATAGTCGGATTGCCGGATCAGGGCCGACCATTGGAGGTCGGCGAACCGGCCAACCTCACAGTCGTCGACCCCGACGCCGCCTGGACGGTCGACGGCGCGGCACTGGCCAGCCGCTCGGACAACACGCCATACGAATCGATGGAATTGCCCGCGGCCGTCACGCTGACCCTGCTGCGGGGCAAGGTCACTGCGCGCGACGGGAAGAGCCCAGCGTGAACACGGGAACGCTGGTCGGGTCGCTGATCATGGCCGCCGTGGTTGCGTTGCTGATCGCGTTCCTGATCCGGCAGATGATGCGCGGCTGGCTGCACCGTGCGCGGCGGCAGGCGCAGTTGATTGGCACACTGCCGCCGATGCCCGACACCGTCGGCCCCGCCCTGATCCCCGCGACCAAGGGTCTCTACGTCGGCAGCACGCTGGCGCCCAGCTGGCTGGACCGCATCGCAGTCGGTGACCTCGGTTACCGCGCCAAGGCCGTGCTGACCCGATACCCCGAAGGAATCATGTTGCAGCGCACGGGCACCGGCCCAATCTGGATACCCGACGACGCGATCGCCGCGATCCGCACCGAGCGAGGAATCGCGGGCAAGGCGATGACCCACGAAGGGATCCTTGCCATCCGGTGGCGCCTGCCGTCGGGCACCGAAATCGACACCGGGTTTCGTGCTGACAACCGCGCGGACTACGACCGCTGGTTGGAGGTCGCATGAGCACCGAAGGCGACGACGAGTGAGGATCGCAGCGAGGAACGAGCGAGGACCGCAGCGAGGAGGAGTCGAGGCATGAGCAAGGCGGTTCTGGTCCTCGAGGACGGGCGCATCTTCACCGGCACCCCGTTCGGGGCGATCGGTCAGACGCTCGGGGAGGCGGTGTTCTCCACCGGCATGTCTGGCTACCAAGAGACGCTGACCGATCCGAGCTATCACGGGCAGATCGTGGTGGCCACCGCGCCGCAGATCGGCAACACCGGCTGGAACCACGAGGACGCCGAAAGCCGCGGCGACAAGATCTGGGTCGCGGGCTACGCGGTGCGCGACCCGTCGCCGCGCGCCTCGAACTGGCGCGCCACCGGAACGCTCGACGACGAACTCGTTCGCCAGGACATCGTCGGCATCGCGGGCATCGACACCCGTGCCGTGGTGCGACACCTGCGCAGCCTCGGCTCGATGAAGGCCGGGGTGTTCAGTGGCGATGAAGCCGATGCGTCTCTTGACGAGCTGCTCACCCGGGTGCGCAGCCAGCCCTCGATGCTGGGCGCCGACCTGGCAGGCGAGGTCAGCACCGAGGCTACTTACTTGTTGGAATCCGATGGGCCGCAACGGTTCAGCGATGCAGCGATCGACCTCGGCATCAAGACCAACACGCCGCGCAACTTCGCAAGGCGCGGCATCCGCAGCCAGGTGTTGCCGTCGACGGTGACCTTCGAACAGATCGCTGAACTCAAGCCCGACGGCGTGTTTCTCTCCAACGGGCCTGGCGACCCGGCGACCGCGGACCATATCGTCGGCGTCACCCGCGAGGTGCTCGGTGCCGGAATCCCGCTGTTCGGGATCTGCTTCGGCAACCAGATCCTCGGCCGGGCGCTCGGTCGCGGCACCTACAAGATGCGCTACGGCCACCGTGGCATCAACATCCCGGTGGTCGAGCACTCCACCGGCCGCGTCGCGATCACGTCGCAGAACCACGGGTTCGCGGTGGAGGGCGAGGCGGGGGAGCTCTTCGACACGCCGTTCGGGCGGGCGCAGATCACCCACACCTGCCCGAACGACGGCACGGTCGAGGGGTTGGCGGCGCTCGAGGTCCCGGCGTTCAGCGTGCA
>JAVXWV010000919.1:0-9940 GCA_032230775.1 Mycobacterium sp.
TCGGGGTTGCCGAGCCCGGGAGGTAGCCGTGCATCTTCTCTACCTGGGGCGACCATTCCCACCGGTCGTCGTCGAAGTACAGGCGGAACCAGCCGACCCGCTGAGGGTCGCCAGCGGCTAACGCGCCCTCGACGCCTGCCGTGCCGTCATCGCCACTGGGTTGGACGACGACGAATCGATCCTCGTTTCCTGGATGCTGTTGCATGGCAATACCCCTTGTGCGGAATACCCTTTGCCAATTTGTGCGCTCGGCAATCGCGTTGAGCGTCAGTACCCGCCGCAATCCGCGACTGGGGCTTCCCCTCAGCAAACGACATACGGAGCAGTGAATGTTCTACTACAAACTGGCAGGCACGTCAATACCCGATCGTGATGAAGTCACAGCCTTGTCGTAGTGCCCGGAACGCCGACCATCGACGAAGGCGCCCCGGTCGTGCCTGTGACTGGGCTCACCGGCGCGCCGCTACCTGTCAGCGGGCTCGCGATGCTGCAAGAAATACCCTTTCGCGTGCGAAAAGAGGTTTGTGATCACTCAGTGACGGGAACGCGGGTTGTGCCGATTCGCAAGGAGGCGACCATGGCGACACGCACTGAGACGCAAGGTGTGATTCGCAGTCTCATCCCCGCCCGGATCGACCGGCTGCCGTGGTCACCGTTTCATACTCGGCTGGTCATCGCGCTGGGTGTGGCCTGGATCCTCGATGGTCTAGAGATCACCGTGGCTAGCGCGGTGGCCGACACGCTGACCCAGCCCGAGACGCTCGCTCTGTCTTCGGCAGCCGTCGGGCTGATCGCCACCGTTTACCTGGCTGGCGAGGTGGTCGGCGCGCTGTTCTTCGGGCGCCTGTCGGACAAGCTCGGCCGACGCAACCTTTTCATGGTCACCTTGGGTGTGTACCTCGTGGGCAGCGGTCTCACCGCGTTCACATTGGGCAATAGCGCCGGTTGGGTCGTATTCCTTTACGTCACACGGTTTATCGCCGGCATGGGTATCGGCGGCGAATACGCCGCGATCAATTCGGCGATCGACGAACTCATCCCGGCCCGATTCCGAGGCAGAGTCGATATCGCGATCAATGGCACGTACTGGGCTGGTGCGATCCTCGGGACGCTTGGCACGTTCATCTTCCTTAAAGCGATGGACCTCAGCCTGGGCTGGCGGCTGGCCTTCCTAATCGGACCGGTCCTGGGTCTGGTGATCCTGTTGGTGCGGCGAAACTTGCCGGAAAGCCCGCGCTGGCAGGTCATGAACGGGCGGGTGGAGGCCGCCGAGCGCTCGATCACCCACATTGAGCACGAGGTCGAATCCACCGGGAGAACGCTGCCCGCGGTCGACGACAGCAAGGCGATCGAGCTGCAACCCACCGAAAAGATCGGCTACCTGGCGCTGACGCGAGTGCTCTTCCGCGACTACCCGAGCCGATCGATCCTGGGCGCTACGCTCATGATCAGCCAGTCGTTTCTGTACAACGCCATCTTCTTCACCTACACCCTTGTACTCGGCAAGTTCTACGGGGTGGCCTCGGAGTCGGCGCCGCTGTACCTGATCGCGTTCGCCGTCGGGAATCTGTTGGGCCCGTTGACCATCGGCCACTTCTTCGACACCATCGGCCGAAGGAAGATGATCACCGGCACCTACCTGCTGTCCGGTCTGCTGCTGGCCGTGAGCGCGGTCTTGTTCAACGCCGGACTGCTCAACGCAATTACCCAGACCATTGCCTGGTGTGTCATCTTCTATTTCGCGTCGGCGGGGGCCAGCGCTGCCTACCTCACGGTGAGCGAGATATTTCCGCTGGAGGTTCGCGCGAAGGCGATCGCGGTGTTCTTTGCCATTGCCCAATGCTTTGGGGCCCTCGGTCCAGTCATCTACGGCGCGCTTATCGGCGATGGCTCCCAGCCCTTCCTGCTTTTCCTCGGCTACTTGCTCGGAGCGGCAGTGATGATGGCCGGGGGACTCGTCGCCTGGTTCCTCGGGGTTGATGCAGAAGGCAAGTCGCTAGAAGACATCGCCGCCCCACTGGCGGCCGCTGGCGCGCGCCGCCGGACAGGTTCAGTCCGTGCGGAGGGGGCTACCCGGCCCTACTCGCCCTGAGTCCCCGCTGGTGGCCGGCTTTACTCGCAGCAAAAGCCCGCCGCCACAGGCATGTTGCGACGGCGGGCTTTCGAACGTTGCTCAGCAGGCCATGAACTCGCTGTAAGCCGAGGCCAAGACCGGCGGGAGCACGGTCACATTGCACTGACGCTACGCGTCACCGATCGGTGCCAGAATGCCGCGCAGGTCGTAGGACTCCTGCGAATGGATCGCTAATTTCGCCCGAAATCCTCGCTAGCGCAATGTGAAACGTAGGCGACGCGGTCACGGCGCACACCTGGGCGCGCGGCCGGAGGCGTTGGAGTGCAAACGTGAGTTTGGTCCTGCGCGGGCCGCCCGCCACCCATAGGGATGGCGGGCCGCGCAGGATGCGGATGCGTTTAGTTCTTGAACGCGTCTTTGACCTTCTCGCCGGCGTCCTTGAGGCTGGATTTCGCTTGGTCGACTTTGCCTTTGTTCTCGGTCTCTTTGTCTCCGGTTACCTTGCCGAGAGCCTCTTTGGCTTTGCCGCCGAGGTCGTCGATCTTGTTGCTTGCCTTGTCTTCGGCGCCCATGATTCGTCCCCTTCGATTTGACTGGGTTGCGACTCGGAATTGAGCCTCAAGATCTGGGTACCTCGCGAACAGTCATCTGAAACCCATTATCGGTGTGACATGAGACTCGTTAGTAACAAGCCAAACTCAGTGTCAGGCGCTCACCGCGAGCTCGGATGCACGAACCTGGCTGCGTAATGTGCGAAGTGCCTGAGCGAGTAGACGCGAGACGTGCATCTGCGAACAGCCGACGCGTTCCGCGATTTGGCTTTGGGTCAGATTATCGAAGAACCGAAGCATCAGGGTGGTTCGCTGCCGGTCAGGCAGAGTAGCGATCAGGGGGCGTACCGTTTCAGCATCGAGCACCGCATCCAAGTTGGGGTCGACGTCACCGAGGCTCTCACCGAGCGGTCGGTATTCGTTGTCTTGCCCGGCCTGCGCGTCGGTGGAACATGTGGAGTAGCAGCTGCCGGCGATCACCGCCTCGACCACAAGTTCACGATCGACACCGAGATGATCCGCGATCTCGGTGGCCGTCGGCGCGCGACCGAGCCGTTGCGATAACTCCCCGCGCGCCTGAAGCAGTTGTCTCTGAAGGTCTTTGAGGGGACGGGGCACTTTGACGGCCCACCCGAAGTCGCGGAAGTGGCGACGTACCTCGCCCATCATTGTCGGCACGGCGAATGCCGGAAACTCTGAACCGTTGTCGACATCGAAGCGGTTGACCGCTTTGACCAATCCGACTCGGGCAACCTGGACCAGGTCGTCAAGGGGTTCGCCGCGGTTCCTGAATCGCTGTGCGATGTGATCGGCGATCGGCAAGGACCGCTCAACAATCGCGTCGCGCTGACGGCGGTAGGCGACCGACCCTTCGTCAAGGGAGTTGAGACGACGGAACATTGCCGTCACATCTGAATATTCCGAACGCTGCGTACACACCATTGAAAGTCCTGTCCGTTCCGCTGCCGTAGTGATCGCGCGGCTCGGATCTGAACCTGTCAGATGTATACCCAGTCGATGGCCAGTCCAAACATCAGTCCGCCAGCGAACACTTGAGCGCGACAGACTTGAATCTTGAGGCTGCGGTCGGCGAACGCAGGCTGCGCTGCTTTCTCAACGTCAGGGTTGCACCCCGACATCCGCCTCGCGACGGCTTTCGACACAACCAACACCACCGTCGCTGCCGCGGCTATACCCGGTCAGGCCGAACCAAATCCATTGGCACACTTCACACGACGGGCGGATCAGTACCAATAGCGACGGCCACCGACGGGGCGACCAACTTGGCCGAGAATGAGCAGCACCACGCCGATCACGAGCAGGACCCAGCCGATCGTAGCGATGATGGCCGGCACGGGCAGGAGATAGCCGACGAGGATGAGGATGACACCTAGAACGATCATTTGTTGTTCTCTTTCTTGGATCGGCTGGCGGTGGCCGGACCGGTTGTACGAGTTGCATACCCACGGGCGACCTCGCCTACTCGCGTTTTGCGAATCTGGCAGATTGGCGCGCCCCGTGATGATCTCGGATGGCCGGGCCAGGTCGTCTCGCGTTTGAAAATGGACCGTGACCGGTAGTCAAGCCGTATGCGGGGACATGATCAGTCAAGCTGAAAACATGCTGAGTAACAGTTTCATCATCACCGCCGCGGACGCGTACGCACTGTTGCTTCGACTCTGAGCACGTCAAGCAGTTTCACGCCGCAAAGTCCGGGGTATCTCCTCACAACGCCAAGTCTGACAAGCGCCAATACAGAGGGGTTTACGGCCGTGAGCATGCAGTCCACCGACGCCAACGACAGGTTCGGGCTGGACGTCACCAAGATTCGCAATGACCCCCGCCAACACATGGACGCCAGTGCCGCGACCGGAATCGTTGATGGAGAAGGTCCTCAAGCAGGAGCATTAGCATGCGGACGACCTCAACGACCTGCTCGGCAACTAGCGCACGCTCGGCCGTGAATGGACCCGGCCGACTCTTCGATCGGGCGGTGGTGGTCATCCCCGCCCACAACGAAGCCGACCATCTTCCGTCATCGGTGAGAGCTGTGCTCGCCGCCGCGGCCTGCCTACCTTTGCCTGTCGCGGTCGTGGTGGTGCTCGACGGCTGCGACGACGGCAGCGGGGCATTGGCCGGACAGTTCGGCTCTGACGTGCATGTCGTGACGATCGACGCGCGCAATGTCGGGGCGGCACGGGCGGCGGGGTTTTCCTACGCGCGCACGCTGTGCGAGGCGCTCGACGATGCGCGGATCTGGTATGCCACCACCGACGCCGACAGCGTGGTCGACTCCGACTGGCTGGTTCGCCAGACCGGCGCCGATGCCGACATGGTGCTCGGCGTAGTGCGCATTGCGACCTGGCGCGAGTTCCCGGCCGCGGCAAGGCGGCGCTACCTGGCGGCGTACCGGTTGAAGACTCGCCGCGACAGTCACGAGCACGTGCACGGGGCGAACATGGGGTTTCGCGCTGACTCGTATTGGCGGGTAGGCGGATTCGCGGCGCTTGCAAGCGGCGAAGATGTTGATCTGGCCGCCCGCTTCGAAGCGACCGGACTGCGAATCGTGCGGGACGCCCAACTGTCGGTCCTAACCTCGCGGCGGCAGGTGGGGCGGGCACCGGACGGCTTCGCCGCGCACCTGCGCTCATTGCTGGTCCGCGGGAGAGCCGAGCCGGCATGAGCGAGCCGCTGGTGAAACGTTGGCTCGACGCCGGCGAGCTGGACCTTCCGCTGCCTGGCTCGGGTGAGACGGCCAAACGCTGGCGCAAGCTGGCCGCGTTCGCCGAAATCGACGTGGTGGAGGGCCGATTAGCCGAAGCACACGCCGATGCCACGGCGATCCTCGCCGAACTCGGCGCACCGGCACCCAGGCCGGGCGAACTCTGGGGAGTCTGGGCGGCTGAGTCCGCGGAGGTGAGTCTCACCGCGGATGAGGTCGGCGGTTTCGCCGAACTCAACGGCACCAAGTCCTGGTGCTCGGGAGCCGGGCTGTGCACACACGCCCTTGTCACCGCGCACCGCCCAGACGGAGGCCGCGGCCTGTACGCGGTGGACGTTCGGTGCCCGCAGGTCACCGCATTGGAAGACAGCTGGCGCAATGCGGGCATGAAAGGCGCCGACACCAGAACAACTGAATTCCGCGGCGCCCCCGCAACACCCATCGGCAGCTCCGGTGAGTACCTGCAGCGTGCGGGCTTCTGGTACGGGGCCATCGGGGTGGCGGCATGCTGGCTGGGCGCAGCGCGGGGTGTCGCCGCGGCGCTCTACCGCGCGGTCGGCGACGAACACAACTCCGCCGCGCGCGACAGCCACGCACAGGCGCATCTCGGCGCGATAGACGCGGCCTTGGCAGCCGCCGACGCCGTGCTGGTCGTGGCCGCATGTCAGGTCGACGCCGGAACCGACTGCGCCAGAGCGGAATTAATCGCGCGGCGCGCACGCGCCGTGGTCGAAACCGCCGTGGAAGAAACGATCGTCAGAACCGGACGGGCACTGGGCCCTGCGCCGCTGGTACTGGATGCCGAACACGCTCGGCGGGTCGCCGATCTGACGATCTATGTACGGCAGAGCCACGCCGAACGCGACCTCGCCGCGCTTGGACGATTGGCCGCGCGGTGACGGCGGCAGCGTCGACGGGCAACGGCGCGCGGTTGGCCGCGCGGCCCGTGGCCGATGGCGGCACGCTGTTGGCCGACTGGATGGCGTGGGATCGCGCGTTTCCGGAGTTGAGCCTGTACGACTGCCCAGCCTTACTGCTCATAGCCCCGCATCCCGACGACGAGACACTCGGGTTCGGCGCCACGGCAGCCATGCTGCAGTCTCGCGGCGTGAACGTCCAGGTGGTGTCGGTCAGCGACGGCGGCGGCGCCTATCCGAATTTGTCCCCGATGGAGCGCACCTGGCTAGAGCAAACCCGCCGAAGCGAATTACTCCGCGCGACAAACCATCTCGGTCTGAAGCGCCCCATCTGTCTGGGGCTTCCCGACGGAAACCTGTGTGATCACGAGGTCGGCCTGGCAGACATGCTGAACACGCTTCTATCTGAGCTGAGCTCTGGGGCGTGGTGCGCCGCGACGTGGCGGGGCGACGGGCACCCCGACCACGAGGCGGTCGGACGCGCGGCCGCGGTGGCGGCACAGCGGGCCGGCGCCAAGCTGCTCGAATATCCGGTGTGGATGTGGCACTGGGCGCGTCCGGACGACGCCGCCGTGCCGTGGCAACGCATGACCAGGATAGCGCCCGACCGCGCCGGGGTCGCGCGCAAACGGGCTGCCGCCAAGGAGTTTCGGTCTCAACTCACCCGCTACGACCCTGACACCGACCCGGTGCTGCCGCCGTTCGCGGTGCAGCGGCTGCTCGCTGTGGGGGAGGTGGTTTTCACTGACTGAGCGCGTTCCCGACCACTATTTTGACGATCTCTACGCCCGCTCTCGCGACCCCTGGCACCTCGCGGAGCGCTGGTATGAGACGAGGAAGTATGCGATCACGCTGGCGATGCTCCCGCAGCCGACCTACCGTCACGCATTGGAGCTGGGCTGCTCAGTGGGGGTCCTCACCGAGGCGCTCGCGGCCAGGTGCGACCACGTGACCGCGACGGATGTTGCGCGGGCGGCTCTGCGCGAGACGGATGCCCGGCTGCGCGCGGCCGGTCGGAGACAACACGTTACGTTGCAACGCACATCAATCGACTGTGCCTGGCCGGCAGACGATTTCGACCTCATCGTGCTCTCCGAGGTGGCGTACTACCTATCCGACAACACATTGCGGCGGGTCATGGACGGCGAAGTAGCAAAGCTCGTGCCGGGCACAACGATTCTCGCTGCACACTGGCGCCATCCGGTCGGCGGATATCCCCTCAACGGCGACCGAGCCAACGAAATCGTCGGCGCGACGCCGACATTGCACCAAACAGCCCACTATCGCGACGGCGACGTCGTCATCGACGTGTTCGAGAACACGACGCCGACCTCGGTGGCCGTTCGCACGGGCGTACCCGGAGCCCGTCCGTAGCCGCAAGCGCACCGAACAACAACGAGTTTCGTACGCATGGCTGATTTGTGCGGTCACTCACCGGTACAAGCCTCGCTCTGGCGACTCGCCCGGAATGCACTGCGGCGGTGGATTCTCTGGACTGGTCGCCAGGCGCGGTGAGCTATCTGGAATCTGCGGTGGTGCCGCCCCGGTCGTTCCCGGTGGGGCGTTTGGTACCGAGGGCCCGACTGACACGGGGCATCTGGCCAGACTGAAGGACTGTTGCTGACCCAAAACCACCGGCCTTGCTGTCGCCGTGGCTGCCCGGCTAGGACGGCCAAGTGCTCGCCCGGGGTCCGCAGAAGGCACATAAGCCTGGTCCGAACTTCGGATAGCCACACGCGGGACAGACGGTCAGGCTGTCCATGGCGATATCGGTCAGCCGGTCCGCTCCTCGCATGACCGCGCCAGCCTGTGCCGCGGCAGCGCTGTCATGTTGTGCGCCCACTGGTCCGTCCTTCCGAGTTGCAGAGGTAGTACCCGTCGCCGAACTCAATTAACCGCCCCGTCAGATGCTTGCTTTGGCAAAGTGTTCATCGCTCTGCGACGCGCCGACGACTGCCTCTAGCGTTCACCCGGGCGTTGATTGGACAGACTGGCTGGGAACTGCAGGTCAGACGCGGCGGCTTGGTCCGCTGCCAGATTTTGTCGCCGTTGGGCGCGGCAGCGTCATGGCGTTCCTGGGTCGATGCCGAAGACCTGCATGGCGGCTGATTTACCCTTCAACGCGTGCGATCCCCGGTCGGTGAGTCCGGGCGGTCGAGAAGCCAGGGCGTCGACGGTCTGGTGGGTAAGAAGGATCGCATCCCCGGTGATCTTGGTGAGCTGCTCGACGCGGGCAGCGACGTTGACGGTGTCACCGATCAAGGTGAACTCGAGCTTGCCTGCGCCGCCGATGGTGCCGGCGATCACCAGCCCGGTGCTGATCCCGATACCGATCCGCAGCTCCCCGCCAAACCGGTCGGCGACAAGGCGGTGAATCCGGACAGCGGCGGTTACCGCGGCGTCGGCATGGTCCGCAAGATCGTTGGGAGCGCCGAAGACGGCCAGCGCGCCGTCGCCGAGGAACTTGTTGACATGCCCACCGGCGTCGACGACGGCAGGCACCACGATCTCGAACAAGGCGTTGAGCCGCGCGACGGTGTCCTCGGCGGTGTTGGCCTCGGCGAACGGGGTGAAGTCGCGCACGTCGACGAACATCACGGTCACCTCCCGGCGCTCCCCGGTGAAGATGTCGTTACCCTGTTCCAATAGCCGCGCCGCGAGGGCGGGGTCGACGTAGGTGCCGAACGCGGCCTGAAGTCGTTGCCGCTCAGCCAAACCCGCCTGCATCCGGTTGAACGACGCCGACAGCGCACCGAGGTCATCATCTTGGACCACGGGCAGCCGCTGGCCGTAGTCACCGGCCGCAACACGTACGGTTCCTTCGGCCAGGTCGCGAACGGGCCGCAGAGACGGTAAGAACGCAAGACCGGCGGAGATCGGCACCGCCAAGAAAAGGGTCAACGCGCACGCGATCGCAACAGCAAGCACGGGCACCTCACGGGCCCGATCGAACACGGCCGCCAGCATCGCGCCCGCCACCGCGAATGTGAACGCTGTTGCGAGAATGGCCAGGTTCGACCACGCCGCAAAAGTCGGGCGAGAGCGGGGCAGGGAGTCACCGATCCCCGTATCACCGGCGAGGGCGACCCTGATTGGGCGCATCGTTGCTTCGACGAGGCTGTGCACGGCGTCCAGATTGACGGCAGCTCCGAAGGCGGCACCCAGGATCGCGTACTGGACCAACCGCCACCCGCTCGCCCCGGCGATCACACCGACAACAATCGCTAGCAGGGCGACGCCAACAGCGTTACCCAACACGGCCCGGACAGCCACCGCCCGAGCGTAGATATAGGTGGCGTCCAGTGCCCTTGCCCGATCGACCTCGTGCCCTCCCGCCCACTGCTCCACAAGACGCGCCGGGCCCAGGCCGGGAAGAACGTCTACGAACACCAGCGCCAACGTCGCGAGAACGGTGACGGCGGCCGCCTCGACGTAGTAGCCGGACCCCTCGAAGGTGACAACGACAAACGACAAAAGCAGGTAGAACGGCAGCACCACGGGGAACGTGACCGCGCAGATCGCCCACAAGTATCTCGGCCCGTACCGATCCCACGCCCACTGCCAAATGCGATCCATGCCGGGAGACTAAACGGCTAGCCACCTTCTCATCCGCGTTTGAAGGCGCATCTACATCACGCCGCGGACGGCTCCGACATCCACGCAGCAATCTTTACTG
>JAVXWV010000922.1:0-13479 GCA_032230775.1 Mycobacterium sp.
ACGGGCTCCGGCGCCCTCGCCGTGGCGCTTTCGAAGCATTGGCCCGACGCCCGCGTTATCGGCGTCGACGACTCGGAGGACGCGCTCGCCTACGCCCGACGCAACACCGCAGGAACGCCCGTCGAACTCATCCAAGCCGACGTCACCCAGGCCGCGCTGCTTGCCGAACTCGACGGCCAGGTGGATCTCGTCGTCGCCAATCCGCCTTACATTCCCGACGGCGCGGCACTGGAACCCGAAGTGGCCGAACATGATCCGCCGCACGCACTGTTCGGAGGGCCGGATGGAATGGCGGTCATAGACCGCATCGTCGAGCTGGCCGCACGGCTGTTGTGTGGCGGCGGTCGCTGTGCCGTCGAACACGACGACACCACCTCCGCCCGCACCGTCGAGGCGTTCACCAGCACAGGGCGATTCATCGACGTCACCGGGCGGCACGACCTGACCGGTCGGCCGCGGTTCGTCACCGCGGTCCGTGAGAGGCTGACGTCGTGACTTCCCGAAGGCGACCGCGAGTGAGGATCGCAGCGAGGTACGAGCGAGGACCGGAGCGAGCGGGAGTCGAAGCATGACGGTGTTCGACTGCGCCGATCCCGAACAGCGGGAGACGGGAATCGCTTCGGCGATCAGTGCCCTCAAAGGCGGTCGGCTTGTCGTGCTGCCTACCGACACGGTCTATGGCATCGGTGCGGATGCGTTCGACAACGACGCCGTCGCGGCGCTGCTGTCGGCGAAGGGACGTGGCCGCGACATGCCCGTCCCTGTCCTGGTGGGTTCGTGGCACACCATCGACGGCCTGGTGTACACCGTGCCGCACAGTGCGCGCGAGCTCATAGAGGCGTTCTGGCCCGGTGCCTTGAGTCTGGTGGTGCGCCAGGCGCCGTCGCTGCAATGGGATCTCGGCGATTCATACGGCACGGTGATGCTGCGCATGCCGCTGCAGCCAGTCGCGATCGAGCTGCTGCGCGAGGTCGGCCCGATGGCGGTGTCCAGCGCCAACATCTCCGGCCGTCCGGCCGCGGTCACCCTTGAGGATGCACGCAACCAACTCGGCGACCTCGTCGAGGTGTATCTCGACGGAGGCCCCTCGGAACAACAAGCGGCGTCGACGATCGTCGACCTCACCGGCGCGCATCCGCGCGTGCTCCGGCAAGGCCCGGTCACAGTGGACGCCATCGCGAAGGTCCTCGGTGTGGAACCCGAGTCGCTCACGGACTGATCAGGTTCGCACCCGCACACCGAGCAGGTGGAAGACATAGTCGGCCGGTACCCCGAACGCCAACGACCGCGACGGCAGAGCCGCGAGCACGTCGTCGGGCAGGCTCGTCTTGAACCGGAGCGACAGATGCCCGCGAAACCGTGGATCGACGTGACCGATGTCGATGTTTATCTCCACACCCGACTCCGAGATCTCGACGCGCGCCGGACCGCCTTTCGGGTCGTCCCACCGCCGGTCGATGGCGGGTCCCTTCAGCCGCGGGACCGTGGGCAGCAGCGCATAGAGACGTTCGCGGGTGAACACCGCCAGCCCGATCTGACGGTTGACGCTCAGGCTGGAGTGCACGCCGGGGGCCGATCCGCTGAAGCGCTGTGTCACGTGGATTCGTTCGGCCACATGGACAATGCCTTCCGGTGCCAACTGCGCCCGCAGCGGTTCTGGCAACATGCCGATGCGGACGAATCTGCTGAAGAACGACGGCATGCGCGAACCGTACCGTCTCATGTTCGTCCAGTACGGTTGCGCCAATGGTGAGCGACCTGGCGATGCTGACTTCCCCAGTCGGCCCCCTCGCCTTCGGCTGGGAGGTACCCCCAGCGCTCCTACCCGTACCCTCCGAACGATTGCTCGCGCTTTCCGATCGGGGCGCGGGTGTCCCGCTGCGCGAGCTCGCGCTCGTCGGGCTGACGGCGGCGATGATCACGTACTTCGCGACCGGCTGGGTCCGGGTGCTTGCCAGGCGGCTCGGCGCGGTCGCCTATCCGCGCGAGCGCGACGTGCACCTGCAGCCGACGCCGCGTATGGGTGGCCTCGCGATGTACGTCGGCGTGGTGGCGGCCGTATTGCTTGCGTCGCAACTGCCTGCGCTTACCCGGGGCTTCGTCTATTCGTCAGGCATGCCGGCGGTCGTCGTCGCAGGCGGACTCATCATGGCCATCGGGCTGATCGACGACAAGTGGGGCCTGGACGCGTTGACGAAGTTCGCCGGTCAAATCACCGCCGCGAGTGTGCTCGTCACAATGGGCGTCGCGTGGAGCGTGCTGTACATCCCGATCGGCGGTGTCGGCACCATCGTGCTGGACCAGGTGTCGTCGATCCTGCTCACGCTCGCGCTGACGGTGGCGATCGTCAACGCGATGAACTTCGTCGACGGCCTCGACGGGCTGGCCGCCGGGCTCGGCCTGATCACCGCGTCGGCCATCTGCATCTTCTCGATCGGCCTGCTGCGTGACCACGGCGGCGATGTCCTCTTCTATCCGCCTGCGGTGATCTCCGTGGTGCTGGCAGGCGCGTGCCTCGGCTTCCTGCCGCACAACTTCCATCCCGCCAAGATCTTCATGGGCGACTCCGGCTCGATGCTGATCGGGCTGATGCTCGCCGCCGCGTCCACGACCGCGGCAGGGCCGATCTCGCAGACGGCCTACGGCGCGCGCGACGTATTCGCTCTGTTGTCACCGTTCCTGTTGGTGGTGGCGGTGATGTTCGTGCCTGCGCTCGACATGCTGCTCGCGGTGATTCGCCGGACCCGCGCGGGCGTGCACTTCTCGACGCCGGACAAGATGCACTTGCATCATCGGTTGCTACAGATCGGCCACTCGCACCGGCGAGTGGTGCTGCTCGTGTATCTGTGGGTGGGCATCATCGCGCTGGGCGCGGCAAGCACGATTTTCTTCGATCCCCGCTACACCGGAGCCGTCATGCTGGCCGCGATTCTGGTCGCCATCGTCGTCACGCTCATCCCGCTTCTGCGCCGTCGCGACGACCGCCTCGAGGAAATGTACGACAAAAAGTAGTAGACCCCCTTTTGTGGCCTCCACCATGTGTTAGGGTGCAAACAGAACCCGAAAAAACCTCGCGGGTTGCCGGCCTCCGAGCCGTCGGTTCACCGCCGATCGGAACGGAACAACGACCGACAAAGGGAGCTACTCCTTGGGTGATTCCAGCGATCCTGTCGCCCTCCGATACGCTCGGGGCGCCACGCACAGAATCATCGGGATTAGCTCGCGTGACCGCGGGATTGAGGTGAAGGAGTGACGACGCCAGCGCAAGACGCGCCGTTGGTGTTTCCGTCCGTTGCTTTCAGGCCGTTGCGCCTGCTTGCAATCTGTGTAGCGCTTACGGGCCTGGCGACCCTGGCCGCCGGACTGCTCGGCCACGTGATGGTCGGCGTCTTCTTCGGCGTCGGGCTCGTGCTTGGTTTGCTCAACGCCGTATTGGTGCAGCGTTCGGTGGATGCCATCACGGCCGACGCTCATCCGCTGAAGCGAAAGATGGCGCTGAACTCCGCGACCCGCCTGTTGGTGCTGACGGTGATCGGGCTGACAATCGCGTTCATCTTCCGGCCGCAGGGGCTCGGCGTGCTGTTCGGCATGGCCCTGTTCCAGGTGGTGTTGGTGATATCCACCGCGCTGCCGGTGATGAAGAAGCTGAAGGCCGGTGACCCGGATGGCTCAGGCGGACTCGAAGGGGAGGCCACACAGCAATGACCGAGACGTTCCTGGCCGAAGCCGCGATTGAAGTCGGTCACCACGAGACGGCCAACTGGTTCGGGCTGACTGTCAACACGGACACGGTGCTGGCGACCGCGATCGCCGCGGTGATCGTGCTTGGGCTGGCATTCTTCCTGCGCGCCAAGGTCACATCGACGGGTGTGCCCGGCGGTGTTCAGCTGTTCTGGGAAGCAATCACGGTTCAGTTGCGCGACCAGATCGAGTCGGCGATCGGCATGAAGGTCGCGCCGTTCGTGCTACCGCTTGCCGTGACGCTGTTCGTCTTCATCCTGGTCGCCAACTGGCTCTCGGTGCTGCCGGTGCAGTACACGGACTCCAGCGGCGCGATCCATGAACTCTTGAAGCCGCCAGCAGCGGACATCAACTTCGTGATGGCGCTCGCACTGTTCGTCTTCATCTGTTATCACGCGGCAGGAATTTGGCGCCGCGGCATTGTGGGCCACCCCATCAAGCTACTCAAGGGACACGTCACGCTGATGGCGCCGATCAATCTGGTCGAGGAGATCGCGAAGCCGATTTCGTTGTCGCTCCGACTCTTTGGCAACATCTTCGCCGGCGGCATCCTGGTCGCGCTGATCGCGCTGTTCCCGCCGTACATCCTGTGGTTGCCCAACGCGATCTGGAAGAGCTTCGACTTGTTCGTCGGCGCGATCCAGGCGTTCATCTTTGCGCTGCTGACGATCTTGTACTTCAGCCAATCGATGGAGCTCGATGAGGACCATCACTAGCCGATCCGAACATGCAGGACCCACAACCTGGTAGGACACCTACCAGTTATCAAGGAGGATAAGGAATGGATCCCACAATCGCTGCTGGTGCGCTCATCGGTGGTGGACTGATCATGGCCGGCGGCGCAATCGGCGCCGGTATCGGTGACGGCATCGCGGGTAACGCGCTGATCTCCGGAATCGCTCGGCAGCCGGAGGCGCAGGGCCGACTGTTCACCCCGTTCTTCATCACGGTCGGTCTGGTTGAGGCCGCCTACTTCATCAACCTGGCGTTCATGGCGCTGTTCGTGTTCGCCACCCCGGTCAAGTAGTCCACCTCCATGGCTGATCCGAACGTCGTTCTTCTTGCGGCTGAGGAAGGTGGTGGCACCAGCAATTTCCTCATCCCCAACGGCACCTTCTTCGTCGTGCTGATCATCTTCTTGATCGTGCTCGGCGTGATCGCCAAGTGGGTCGTGCCACCTATCTCCAAGGTGCTGAGCGAACGCGACGCCATGGTGAAGCAGACCGTCGACGACAGCCGCAAGGCGGCCGATCAGTTCAGCGCCGCCGACAAGGACTACCAGGCTGAAATGTCCAAGGCGCGCGGGGAAGCCTCGAAGGTTCGTGATGAGGCACGAGCGGAAGGGCGAAAGATCCTGGAGGACATGCGAGGTCGGGCTTCCGACCAAGTGGCGTCGACGCTCCAGGAAGCCGACTCGGAGTTGAAGGACCAAGCCCTGTCGATCCAGCCAGACCTGCGGTCGTCCGTGGAGAACCTGTCTGAAACCCTGGCGAGCCGGGTGCTCGGCGTCGAGCTCGACACGACCACATCGACTTCGGGGCGGTAAGGCCATGTCGACATTCATCGGTCAGCTCATCGGATTCGCGGTCATCGTGTACATCGTGTGGCGTTACGTCGTTCCGCCGGTGCGCAGGATGATGACCAACCAGCAGGAAACCGTGCGCAAGCAGTTGGCGGACAGCGCAGAAGCCAAGGAGCAGTTGGCCAACGCGGAAAAGGCGCACGAAAAGGCCGTGGAGCAGGCCAAGGCAGAGGCCAAGCAGGTGACCGAAGAGGCCAACGCCGACGCCAAGCGCCTCGTCGAGCAGCTCCGTGCCCAGGCCGACGCAGAGGTCGAGCGGATCAAAGTGCAAGGCGCTCAGCAGGTTCAGCTCCTGCGTGCCCAGTTGGTTCGCCAACTGCGCCAAGACCTCGGTGTCGAATCCGTCCGCCGCGCGGGCGAACTGGTCAATGAACATGTCTCGGATGCCGGTGCGCAGTCGGCCACCGTCGACCGGTTCATCGACGAACTCGACGCGATGGCACCGTCCGAAGCAGTCGTCGCAGACCGGGCGACGGCGCGGCTGCGCGCGGCGAGCCGGGAGTCGCTGGCGACGCTGGTGGACAAGTTTGACCAGCTGACCGCCGACCTCAAAGCCGACCAGTTATCCTCGGTGGCCGATGATTTGGCGTCGGTCACCAGTCTGCTGGCGCGCGAGTCGGTTCTGACGCGGCATCTCGCCGATCCCGCCGACGACCCGACGCCCAAGCTGGGCGTGGTGGAAACGCTGCTGGAGGGCAAGGTCGGCGACACGTCGCTGGAACTGCTGAAGGCCGCGGTGTCGGGACGCTGGTCGTCCGATGCGAATCTGGTCGACGCTGTCGAGCATGTCGCGCGGCTCGCGCTACTGGTTCGTGCGGAGCGGGAAGATGCGGCCGGTGACGTCGAAGAGCAGCTCTTCCGGTTCAGCCGCATCCTGGATGCGCAACCAGAGTTGGCCACGCTGTTGAGCGACTACAGCGCGCCCGCCGAGGGCCGGGTCAAGCTGGTGCGCGATGTCCTTGACAGTGGCTCTGCAGTGAATGCCACAACGGTTCAGCTGCTTTCGCAGACGGTCGAGCTGCTTCGCGGCGAGCGCGCCGACGAGGCGGTGCTCGAATTGGCCGAGCTCGCAGTGGCCCGCCGAGGCGAGGTGGTTGCGCACGTCAGCGCAGCGGCCGACCTCAGTGACGCGCAGCGGACGCGGCTGACAGAAGTATTGACCCGCATCTACGGACACCCGGTTTCCTTGCAGCTGCATATCAACCCGGCGCTGCTTGGCGGGCTGAACATCACCGTCGGTGACGAGGTAATCGACGGCACGCTGTCATCGAAACTGACGGCTGCCGAGACCAAGCTGCCTGACTGACCGATAACGAACGACAAGACCCAAGAGCAGGAAGACGAAAAGCCATGGCAGAGTTGACCATCTCCGCTGACGACATCCAGGGTGCGATCGAGGACTACGTCTCGACCTTCACCGCCGACACCGCGCGCGAGGAGATCGGGACGGTCATCGATACCGGCGACGGTATCGCGCACGTCGAGGGCCTTCCCTCGGTGATGACGCAGGAACTGCTGGAGTTCCCGGGCGGAGTGCTCGGCGTGGCGCTCAACCTCGACGAGCACAGCATCGGTGCGGTCATCCTCGGTGACTACGAGAAGATCGAAGAGGGTCAGCAGGTCAAGCGCACCGGCGAGGTGTTGTCGGTCCCGGTCGGCGACAAGTTCCTCGGTCGGGTGGTCAATCCGCTGGCCGAGCCGATCGACGGCAAGGGCGACATCGAGCCGGATACCCGTCGCCCGCTGGAAATTCAGGCTCCTTCAGTGGTGCAGCGCCAAGGCGTGAGCGAGCCACTGCAGACCGGCATCAAGGCCATCGATGCGATGACCCCGATCGGTCGCGGCCAGCGCCAGCTGATCATCGGCGACCGCAAGACCGGTAAGACCGCGGTCTGTGTGGACACCATCCTCAACCAGCGGCAGAACTGGGAGTCCGGCGACGAAAAGAAGCAGGTCCGCTGTGTTTACGTCGCGATCGGGCAGAAGGGCACGACCATCGCGGCGGTGGCCCGGGCGCTCGAAGAGGGCGGTGCGATGGAATACACCACCATCGTTGCCGCACCGGCTTCGGACTCGGCGGGCTTCAAATGGCTTGCGCCGTACACCGGTTCGGCCATCGCTCAGCACTGGATGTACGACGGCAAGCACGTGCTGATCGTGTTCGACGACCTGAGCAAGCAGGCCGAGGCATACCGTGCGATCTCGCTGCTGCTGCGGCGTCCGCCCGGCCGTGAGGCCTACCCGGGCGACGTGTTCTATCTGCACTCGCGGCTGCTCGAGCGCTGCGCCAAGCTGTCCGACGAGCTGGGCGGCGGGTCGCTGACCGGTCTGCCGATCATCGAGACCAAGGCCAACGACATCTCGGCCTACATCCCGACCAACGTCATCTCGATCACCGACGGCCAGTGCTTCCTGGAGAGCGACCTGTTCAACCAGGGTGTTCGCCCGGCCATCAACGTCGGCGTTTCGGTGTCCCGAGTGGGTGGCGCCGCGCAGATCAAGGCCATGAAGGAGGTGGCAGGCTCGCTGCGGCTGGACCTGTCGCAGTACCGCGAGCTGGAGTCGTTCGCGGCCTTCGCCTCGGACCTGGACGCCACCTCGAAGGCACAGCTGGAGCGCGGTGCCCGACTCGTCGAGCTGCTGAAGCAGCCGCAGTACCAGCCGTTGTCGGTCGAGGAGCAGGTCGTCGCGGTCTTCCTTGGTACACAGGGACATCTGGACTCCGTTCCGGTCGAAGACGTCGGCCGCTTCGAGACGGAATTCCTCGATCACCTGCGCGCCTCCGACGACGGCATCCTTAAGGAGATTCGCGAAACCCAGAAGCTCGGCGACGAGCTTGACGAGAAACTCTCCGAAGCGATCAACCACTTCAAGAAGGGCTTCGCGGCATCTGACGGCAGCTCCGTCGTGCCCGACGAGCATGTCGATGCGCTTGCCGACGAAGATCTCGAGAAGGAATCGGTGAAGGTCCGCAAGCCCGCACCGAAGAAGAAGTAGTCAGCGATGGCGGCCACACTTCGGGAGTTACGCGGGCGCATCCGCTCCGCCGGGTCGATCAAGAAGATCACCAAGGCCCAGGAGCTGATCGCCACGTCGCGTATCGGCAGGGCGCAGAACCGCCTAAAGGCGGCGCGCCCGTACGCGGTCGAGATCACCGACATGCTGACCGCGCTGGCTGCCGAGGCGGCGCTGGACCATCCGCTGCTCGTCGAGCGCGACGAACCGAAGCGCGCGGGCATTCTGGTGGTGTCATCCGATCGGGGCCTCTGCGGTGGATACAACTCGAATGTGTTCCGTCGCGCGGAGGAGTTGTTCTCCCTCATGCGGCAGGAGGGCAAGACGCCGATCGTCTACACCGTTGGCCGTAAGGCGTTGAACTACTACAAGTTCCGCAACTGGAAGATCACCGAGTCGTGGAGCGGATTCTCCGAGCAACCCACGTATGAGAACGCTCAGGAGATCGCCTCGACGCTTGTCGACGCCTTCCTCGCCGGGGCGGACGACGTCGGCGACGATCCTGGACCCGACGGAATCCTGGGCGTCGACGAGCTGCACATCGTGTCCACCGAGTTCAAGTCGATGATGTCGCAGTCGGCGGTTGCAAACCGGATCGCTCCGATGGTGGTGGAGTACGTCGAGGAAGATACGGGCCCGCACACGCTGTATTCGTTCGAGCCCGACGCCACAACGCTTTTCGATGCGCTGCTGCCGCGCTATCTGGCGACCCGCGTCTATGCCGCGCTGCTCGAGTCGGCGGCGTCGGAGCTGGCATCGCGCCAGCGAGCGATGAAGTCGGCCACCGACAACGCCGACGATCTCATCAAGGCGCTCACACTCGAGGCCAACCGCGAGCGGCAGGCCCAGATCACCCAGGAAATCAGCGAGATCGTCGGTGGCGCGAATGCGCTTGCCGGCGCCAGCCGTTAGCGACTGAGAAAGAAGAAGAGATGACTGCTACCGCCGAAAAGACGGACAAGGCAACGAAGAAGGACACCACCGGTCGCGTGGTGCGGGTGACCGGGCCAGTGGTCGACGTTGAATTCCCGCGTGGGTCGGTGCCCGAACTGTTCAACGCGCTGCACGCCGAGGTGACCTTTGAGGAGCTCGCCAAGACGCTGACGCTGGAAGTGGCCCTGCACCTCGGCGACAGCCTGGTGCGCTGCATCTCGCTGCAGCCGACCGACGGCCTGGTCCGCGGTGTCGACGTGGTCAACACCGGCGCGGCGATCTCGGTGCCTGTCGGCGACGGCGTGAAGGGCCACGTCTGGAACGCCCTTGGCATCTGCCTGGACGAGAAGGATTACGGAAAAGACTTCGAACGCTGGGAGATTCACCGTAAGCCGCCGCCATTCGCGGAGCTCGAAGCGCGTACCGAGATGCTCGAGACCGGCCTCAAGGTGGTCGACCTGCTGACCCCGTACGTGCGCGGCGGCAAGATCGCCCTGTTCGGCGGCGCCGGCGTCGGCAAGACAGTTCTCATCCAGGAGATGATCAACCGCATCGCCCGTAACTTCGGTGGCACTTCGGTTTTCGCCGGCGTGGGCGAGCGCACACGCGAGGGCAACGACCTGTGGGTCGAGCTCGCCGACGCAGACGTGCTCAAGGACACCGCGCTGGTCTTCGGTCAGATGGACGAGCCGCCCGGCACCCGTATGCGTGTCGCACTGTCGGCGCTGACCATGGCGGAGTACTTCCGCGACGAGCAGGGTCAGGACGTGCTGCTGTTCATTGACAACATCTTCCGATTCACCCAGGCCGGCTCGGAGGTGTCCACGCTACTCGGCCGCATGCCGTCCGCTGTGGGTTATCAGCCGACGCTGGCCGATGAGATGGGTGAGCTGCAGGAGCGCATCACCTCGACGCGTGGCAAGTCCATCACCTCGATGCAGGCCGTCTACGTGCCCGCCGACGACTACACGGACCCTGCGCCGGCAACCACGTTCGCCCACCTCGATGCCACCACGGAGCTGTCCCGCGCGGTGTTCTCGAAGGGCATCTTCCCTGCGGTGGACCCGCTGGCGTCCAGCTCGACGATCCTCGACCCGGCCATTGTCGGCGACGAGCATTACCGCGTGGCGCAGGAAGTCATCCGAATCCTGCAGCGGTACAAGGATCTTCAGGACATCATCGCGATCCTCGGTATCGACGAGCTCTCCGAAGAGGACAAGCAGTTGGTGCAACGTGCCCGTCGCATCGAGCGCTTCCTGTCGCAGAACATGATGGCGGCCGAGCAGTTCACCGGCCAGCCTGGTTCGACTGTTCCGATCAAGGAGACCATCGAAGCGTTCGATCGAATAACCAAGGGCGAATTCGACCACGTGCCCGAGCAGGCGTTCTTCTTGATCGGCGGCTTGGACGATTTGGCGAAGAAGGCCGAAAGCTTCGGCGTGAAGCTCGAGGACGGCGGCAAGTCGGACAGCAAGAGCGACGAGGGCAATAAGGATGACTAGGCCTTGCCCCCGCCGAAAGGTGATGTGAGATGGCCGAACTGAACATCGACATCGTCGCAGTCGATCGCAAGATCTGGTCGGGTCAGGGCACGTTCCTTTTCACCCGCACCACCTCCGGCGAGATCGGCATCCTGCCCAATCACATCCCGTTGGTCGCACAGCTGGTTGACGACGCGATGGTGCGGGTCGAGCGCGAGGGCGAGGACGATCTACGTATCGCGGTAGACGGAGGCTTTCTGTCCGTCACCGAGGAAGCGGTAACTGTCCTGGCCGAAAGCGCTGAATTCGATTCGGAGATCGATGAAGCCGCCGCACAGCGCGACGCCGAATCCGACGATCCCGCTACTGCCGCCAAGGGTCGAGCTAGGCTTCGCGCCCTGGGCCAGATCGACTAGAGGCCCGCCGATGAGCGCGTCCATGATCGTGATGGTCGCGCTGGTCGGTGTACTGCTGTTCGTCGTCGTCGCGCTCTGTTATCGGCTGTGGAAGCTACGCCAAGTCGGCGGGACCGCGGCGATCCTGCGCGATGTGCCTGCCGTGGGCGGACACGGGTGGCGCCACGGTGTAATGCGTTACCGCGGTGGGGAAGCCGGCTTCTATCGGCTGTCCAGCCTGCGATGGTGGCCCGACCGCAGGCTGAGTCGCCGGGGCCTGGAGATCGTGTCGCGACGGGCGCCCCGCGGCGACGAATTCGACATCATGACCGACCAGATCGTCGTTCTGGAGCTGCGCGACACCAGCCCCGAACGCCGCCAGGGCTATGAAGTCGCACTGGATCGCGGTGCGTTGACGGCATTTCAGTCGTGGCTCGAGTCGCGGCCATCACCGCGCGCTCGGCGCCGCACGAATTGATTCAATCGATTGCGGGGCCCGGCCTTTGGGTCTTCGCGCAAGCGCTCATCCGCCTGGTTGCCACAACACGTCACCGTCGGGATTGGCGACCCGCGACAAAATGAACAGCAGGTCCGAGAGCCGGTTGAGGTACTTCGCAGGCAGCACGCTGATCGAGTCTTGGTGGGTGTCCACGGCCTGCCACGCCGAGCGTTCCGCCCGGCGCGCCACTGTGCGGGCCACGTGCAGCAGCGCCGAGAGTGGTGTACCCCCTGGCAGCACAAATGAATTCAGAGCAGGCAGCGGTTCGTTGAACTCGTCGCACCACGACTCCAACCGATCGATGTAGCCCTGGGTGATCCGAAGCGGAGGATGTTCGGGATTCTCAACCACCGGGGTGGACAGGTCAGCGCCCGCGTCGAAGAGATCGTTCTGAATCTGCCGTAGCACGTTGCGAATTTGCTCACCGGGGTTTCCCAATGCAACGGCGACGCCGATTGCGGCATTGGTTTCGTCGCAGTCGGCATATGCCGCGAGCCGTGCGTCATTCTTTGAGACCCTGCTGAAATCGCTCAAACCGGTGGTTCCGTCATCGCCGGTGCGGGTGTATATACGGGTCAGATGGACTGCCATGGTTAAACCGTAGCGGGACAGACTCGCCGGGAAACTGACAGGGCCCAATCCGCTGTTTACACTAACCCGCGTGAGCGAGCGATTCGTGGTGACCGGTGGAAGCCGGTTATCGGGCGAAGTTGCTGTCGGGGGGGCCAAAAACAGCGTATTGAAGCTGATGGCGGCGACGCTCCTGGCGGAGGGAACCAGCACGATCACCAACTGCCCGGACATCCTGGATGTGCCGCTGATGGCGGAGGTCCTGCGCGGTCTTGGCACGACGGTCGAGCTCGATGGTGATGTCGTGCGGATCACCTCGCCCGACGAACCCAAGTACGACGCGGATTTCGCCGCGGTCCGCCAGTTCCGCGCATCGGTGTGTGTGCTGGGACCGTTAGTCGGCCGCTGCAAGCGGGCCAAGGTCGCGCTTCCCGGTGGCGACGCCATCGGCTCGCGTCCGCTGGATATGCATCAAGCCGGTCTGCGACAGCTGGGTGCGCGCTGCAATATCGAGCACGGCTGTGTCGTAGCCGAGGCAGACCACTTGCGCGGCGCGGAAATTCAGCTGGAGTTCCCGTCGGTGGGCGCCACAGAGAACATCCTGATGGCGGCGGTGGTCGCCGAGGGCGTTACGACGATTCACAACGCCGCGCGCGAGCCCGACGTCGTCGACCTGTGCGCGATGCTCAACCAGATGGGCGCCCAGATCTCCGGGGCGGGCACGCCAACCATGACGATCATCGGTGTCGAGCGGCTCTATCCCACCGAACATCGAGTGATCGGCGACCGCATCGTCGCCGCCACGTGGGGCATCGCCGCCGCAATGACACGTGGGGACATCTCGGTGACCGGTGTCGACCCGCAACACCTGCAGTTGGTGCTGCACAAACTGCACGACGCCGGCGCCACCGTCACGCAGACCGACGACGGCTTCCGGGTGGTCCAGTACGAGCGGCCCAAGGCCGTCAACGTCGCGACGCTGCCGTTCCCGGGATTTCCGACCGATCTGCAGCCGATGGCCATAGGGCTGGCGTCGATCGCCGACGGCACGTCGATGATCACCGAGAACGTGTTCGAGGCCCGCTTCCGGTTTGTCGAGGAGATGATCCGGCTGGGCGCCGACGCCCGCACCGATGGCCACCACGCGGTGGTGCGGGGGATCCCGCAGCTGTCCAGCGCGCCGGTGTGGTCGTCCGACATCCGGGCAGGCGCGGGCCTAGTGCTCGCGGGGCTGGTCGCCGACGGTGACACCGAGGTGCACGA
>JAVXWV010000015.1:0-5581 GCA_032230775.1 Mycobacterium sp.
CGCGAGCAACGTCGCGTACGGCCTCGGAGATTGCGCCAAAGCGGACACCGAACCCCTTCGTTCGAACCAACCTAGTGAACACACAGTAGGTAGGTTTGGCCGCTGTGACAAGGGTCTCATCGAACTCGGCTCTCGAGCTGCCGTCTACCTGGCTTTTCGCGAGTTCACTTGGCTCCGGTACCGGCGCGCGCCGAAGTCGAGCTGATCTACGAGGATTGAATGTCTGATTGCTGGAACACGTCGATGGCCGCGACAGGCGTCATCATGACCAGCGGGATGTGCCGCGCAGTCGACTTCTGATAATTGATGTAGGGCGGGTAGGCACGGGCCATAAAGTCCCAGACCTTGTGCCGCTCATCGCCTTCGGGCTCACGCCAGGTTGCCCGGAAGGCTTGGGTGGCGATTTGGAAGTCGATATCGGGCGCGGCACGCAGGTTGAGATACCACTCGGGATGCTGATCGGCGCCACCCTTCGACGCAACGATGACCACCTCGCCACCGATATCGCCGTAAATCAACGGAGCGATTTGCGTCCTGCCTGATTTCCGCCCCTTCACCTTGATCAAACAGTGTGTTGTGAATGAGTGGCCACCGACTTCGGAGAGGTCGACGACGTGGCCCTGCACGCCGCCCGAGCGCAGATACATCTGGCGGTGGCTTGCCGCCCAGTCGCGGCGTTCTTGCCGGATTTCGCCTGCCGATTCATCACTCATGGTGCTAAAGGCCCAGTGACTTGGCGATGATCACCTTCATCACCTCGCTGGTACCCGCATAAATGCGGGCCACCCTGGCGTCTGTGTACAGCCTGGCGATCGGGTACTCCATCATGTAGCCGTAGCCGCCGAACAACTGGAGGCAGCGGTCGATCACGCGCTGCTGCATCTCGGTGCAGAAGAGCTTCACGCGCGCGGCGTCGGCCGCCGTCAGCTCACCCTCGACATGCAGGGTGACGGCGCGGTCCAGCATCGCCTGTGCCGCCTCCACCTCCGTCGAGCAGGCGGCCAGCTCGAATTTGGTGTTCTGGAACGACGCGACCGGCGTGCCGAACGCCTTGCGGTTCTTCGTGTAGCCGATGGCCGCGGCGATCGCCGACCTGGCCTGCGAAACCGAGCCGACGGCGACGGTGAGGCGTTCCTGCGGGAGGTTGTGGCCGAGGTAGCCGAACGCCTCGCCCTCCTCCCCCAGCACGTTGGCGGCCGGGACCCGGACGTCGACGAAGGACAGCTCTGCGGTGTCCTGCACCTTGCAGCCCATCTTCTCCAGCTCGCGGCCGCGGGTGAAGCCGGCCATGCCGTCCTCGACAACCAACAGCGACAGGCCCTTGCGGCGATTGTCCGGATCGGTGGCCGTGCGCGCGACCACGATCACCAGGTCGGCCTGCATGCCGCCGGTAATGAAGGTCTTGGCACCGTTGACAATCCAGTCGTCTCCGTCACGCACCGCGGTGGTGCGCATGCCTGCCAGATCCGATCCGGTGCCGGGTTCGGTCATCGCGATCGCGGTCAGCAGCGTGCCCGCGGCCAAACCCGGGAACCAACGCTTGCGCTGCTCCTCGTTCGCGTAGTGCAGGAAATACGGCAGGATCACCTCGAGCTGGGTGCGCACCGTCGACAGCGTGACAAGCGCGCGGGCCGCTTCCTCCTGCATGACGACGTTGTAGCGGTAGTCGGGCATGCCGGCTCCGCCGTACTCCTCGGGGATCGCCATCCCCAACATGCCCAGCTCACCCATCTGCTTGAACACGTCGCGGGGCATGCGTCCGCCCTTCTCCCACTCGGGATAGTGCGGAACCACCTCCTTCTCGACGAAATCGTGGGCGAGCCCGCGGAACGCTTCGTGGTCCTCGGTGAACAGATCGCGGCGCACTGGATCTCCTTATCTACGCGATGAGCTCGACCAGCGTGGCGTTGGCGGTGCCGCCGCCCTCACACATGGTCTGCAGGCCGTAGCGAATTCCGTTGTCGCGCATGTGATTGATCATGCGCGTCATCAGGACCGCGCCTGACGCACCGAGCGGGTGGCCAAGCGCGATCGCCCCACCAAGCGGGTTGAGCTTGTCCTCGTCGACACCGGTTTCGGCCAGCCATGCCAGCGGCACCGGCGCGAACGCCTCGTTGACCTCGAACACGCCGACCTCGTCGAGCCCGACGCCGGACTTGTGCAGGACCTTCTCGGTGGCCGGGATCGGACCCGTCAGCATCAGCACCGGGTCGGCCCCGGTGACCGCGCCCGCGCGGTATCGGACGATCGGCGTCAGGCCCAGCGCGATCGCGTTCGCGGCGGTCATGACCAGCAAGGCGGCCGCGCCATCGGAGATCTGAGAGGAGTTGCCTGCGTGGATGACGCCGTCCTCCTTGAAAGCGGGCTTGAGGCCGGCAAGCTTCTCGACGGTGGTTCCCCGCCGGATACCCTCGTCGGCCACCACCGGCTCGCCGTCGGTGAACACCGGCATGATCTGGGTCTCGAACGCGCCGTCGTCCTGCGCCTTCGCCGCCAGCTCATGAGAGCGCGCCGAGTACTCATCGAGCCGGGTCCGCGAGAATCCCCACTTCTGCGAGATCATCTCGGCTGAGATGCCCTGGTTGAACGAGAAATCTCCATAGCGGGCAAGCACTTTCGGGCCGTATGGCATGCCGGTCGCCCTCGCGGAACCGAGCGGCACCCGGCTCATCACCTCGACTCCGCCCGCCACGACGACATCCTGCTGGCCGGACATCACGGCCTGCACGGCGAAGTCCAGCGCCTGCTGGCTCGACCCGCAGGCGCGGTTGACCGTTGTGCCGGGGATGCTCTCGGGCCAGCCCGCGGCGAGTACCGAGTACCGCGCGATGTTGCTGGATTGGTCGCCGACCTGCGACACGCAGCCCCACACCACGTCGTCGACGATCTCGGGGCCGACGCCCGCCCGCTCCATCAGCGCATTGAGGACGATCGCCGACAGGTCGGCGGCGTGCATGTCGGACAGTCCACCGTTGCGCTTGCCGACCGGCGTGCGCACCGCCTCGACGACTACGGTTTCACGCATCCTGTTTCTCCGATCTGGGCGCAACAGCCCATCGACCTGTGAACACGGGTTCGCGTTTCTCGGCGAACGCCGCGTACACCTCTGTTGAGTCTGCGGTAGCGAAATTTCCCGGCTGTGCTCGGGCCTCATAGGCCAGCGCCTCACGCAGGGTTGCGTTGGCGCCGTCGTTGAGCAGTGCCTTGCTTTGCGCCAGCGCGACGGGCGGGCCTGCCGCCAGCCGTTCGGCCAGGTCCGAGACGAACGCGTCTATCTCGTCGGCCGGTTTGACCCAGGTGACCAGGCCCATCGACCGCGCCTCCTCGGCGTCGATCGTCTCGGCGAGCAGCACAAGGCGCTTGGCCTGTTGCAGTCCGACCAGCTTGGGCAACAGCCACGAGCCACCCAAGTCGACCGACAATCCGCGCTTCGAAAAGATCTGACAGAACCGCGATTCGGGCGTCGCGACCACGAAATCGCATCCCAGAGCGAGGTTCCAGCCCGCGCCCACCGCCACGCCCGTCACCTTCGCAACGGTGGGGACGGTCAGTTCGTGCAACGCCAGTGCGACGTCGGTCAGCCTACGAAGCTTGTCCTTTGGGTGGATGTCCTCCGGTGTGGAGATGTCCGCTCCCGAACAGAACGCGTTACCGGCTCCAGTAATCACCAAGGCACGCAGGTCATCGCGGGCGGCGGCCCGCAGCGCGTCGGCCAGCTCGGTCCACAGCTGCGCGTTGATCGCGTTCTTGCGATCGGGCCGGTTCAGCGTCAGCGTCCTTACGCCGTCGCGGTCGGCCGATATCAGCACCTGTTCCTCGCTCACGAATACGCCCGACCAATCGCACCGTCGGCACGCAACCGGCTGACTTCGTCTGTGGTCAGCCCTAATTCGCCGAGAACCGCATCGGTGTGCTCACCAAGCCCGGGCACGGCGCCCATCGGCTGCTCGAATCCGTTAATCACGGGCGGTGGCCGCAATGCCTGGATATCGCCCTTCGATGTGCCGACCGTTCGCCAGCGATCCCTCGCGGTCAACTGAGGGTGTACCACCACTTCACTCGGGAGGTTGTACCTGGAATTGCCGATGCCCGCCGAATCGGCGATCTTCTGGATGTCGGCGAGATCATGTTGGACGCACCAGGATCCGATGGCCTCGTCGAGGATGTCGCGCTGCGCGCATCGGTCGGAGTTCGTGCGGAACCGCGGGTCGTCGGCCAAGTCGGGGCGATTGATGATCTCCCTGGCCACCCGCTGCCACTCACGGTCGTTGGTGGTACCGAGCACGACGGTCTGTCCGTCGCGGGTGGGAAATGCCCCATACGGCGCCACCGCGGGCGATCCGACCCCCAACGGCTGCTGGTCGACGCCCGAGTGCTGCGTATAGGTCAGTGCGTACCCCATGACATCGGTCATCACGTCGAACAGGCTTAGTTCGACGGACGGCGCCGCGACACCCTCAGAACGGCCACCGCGGGCGAACAGCAACGACAGGATCGAGATCGCCGCGTAAAGGCCCGTTGTGAAGTCGGCCATCGCGGGCCCCGGCTTGGCAGGCATCCCGGGGTAGCCGGTGATGGCGCATGAACCCGATTCCGCCTGCACCAGAAGGTCATACGCGCGCTTGTGCGAGATCGGCCCGCCGGGCCCATAGCCGTCGATCTCGACGGGAATGACGTTGGGGTGGCTTTGAGCCAGGTCGGCGGCGGCGATGCCCATCCGCGCCGTGGATCCGGGCGCGAGGTTGGACACAAACGCGTCGGCACGGTCGAGCAACCGGTGCAGCAGGTCCATGCCTGCCTGCGACTTCGTGTTCAGCGTCACCGATTCCTTGCCGCGGTTGCACCATACGAAATGCGCGGCAAGGCCGCCAGGACCGTTCACCACGTCGTCGTAGTCGCGCGCGAAGTCACCACCGTTGGGGTTCTCCACCTTGATGACGCGCGCGCCGAAGTCGGCGAGTACCCGCGTGCACATCGGCGCGGCCACGGCTTGTTCCATCGCCACCACCGTGACCCCGGCGAGTGGTGCTTTCATCAAATCACCATGCCGCCATCGACCGGCAGCACCTGCCCGGTGATGTAGGACGCCGCGTTGGACGCCATGAACACGAACGCACCGGCGATCTCCGACGGCTCTGCCCACCGCTTCATCGGAATGCGGTTCATCATGTTGGCCGCGAATTTCTCGTTGGTGCGGATGGTTTCGGTCATCGGCGTCGCGGCCAGCGGGGCCAACGCGTTGACCATGATGTTCTTGGTGGCCAGCTCACGCGCCAACGACTTGGTGAAGCCGATGATGCCTGCCTTCGCGGCCGAGTAATTGACCTGGCCGAGAGTCCCGGTCAATCCGGCCGCGGACGTCACGTTGACGATGCGCCCCGTGCCGTCGGTCGGAATGTACTTCAGCGCCGCCTGGGTGACGTTGAACGCGCCAAGCACATGGATGTCGAACAACAGTCGCATCGAGTCCTGCGTGAGCTTGTCGAACATTCCCGGCTTCGTCACGCCGGCATTGTTGATGACGATGTGCAGGGCGCCGTCGGTCATTGCCGCCGCCTGCGCCGCGGCCGCATCGGCGGAC
>JAVXWV010000067.1:0-13667 GCA_032230775.1 Mycobacterium sp.
CAGGTTTTTCTCCGATGGCACTTGACCGGCGCGGGGCTGGAGATGTGTCCCGGATGCCTCCTCCAGCGCTTGCTGTTCTACGTTCATCGGCGCAGGTGCGGCCGGATTTCGCGAGCCACCCGGCGGCATCGGGGCCACGATGAGCGGCTGCGGGAGCGTTGCCATCCTGGCGGCATTGCCTATGCCGCTTGGATTGACCGTAACATTGTTTAACCCACCAGCGTTCCCGGGACCGCGCCGGATGGTGCCGACGGCGGTCATCGCAAGTCTCCCAATCATGTTGTGCAGGGATTGGTCGGAGTATGTCGGACGGCTTCGGTGGACATCAGCCCCGGAATGGCGGCGCCGAGATGGCGCGCCCGCCTGGCTGGGAGCTCAACCACACTTGAGAGTAGTGCGAATCGCGTGGCCGCGGGCGAACTTCAGAGAATTGTCATTTATCGGTCCTAGCTGCACGTTTGCTCATCTGGGGAGCATGCGCGGATTTACCCGACCGTCGAGGGTGAACGACATACGACGGAATTCGTTGCCGCACCTGGTTGGTGCGAGCGCGGCGTCCCGCCAGCCCACAAACCACTGCATGCAGGAAACGCACAGCAGAACTGCCGAAGCGATTGGCTCTGCAGCGGGTATAGCTACGCAGTGACGTGCAATGCGTTTGTGCTGGGTGGGGGCGGTGTGCTCGGGGTCGCCGAGGTCGGCATGGCGCGCGCGCTGCTGGAGGCGGGCGTCCGCCCGGACTTGGTGTGCGGCACATCGGTGGGCGCCATCAACGGCGCAGCCATCGCCGCTGATCCCACGCCGGAGGGGGTCAAGCGTCTGTTGGCGATCTGGGACGCGCTGGCCGACGACGGCGTCCTGGACAGTTCGCTGATCCGGCGCGTGGCCGAAGTCATGCGGCGCCGAACATCGTTGCACGGCAACGACACACTTCGCCGCCTGTTGCGCGACGGATTGCCCGCGCAGAACTTCGAGGACCTTGCCGTGCCGTTCGAGTGCGTGGCGGCCAGCATCGAACGCGCACGGGAGCACTGGTTCACCGCGGGAGAGCTGATCGAACCGATTCTGGCGTCGTGCGCGCTGCCGGGGGTGTTCCCACCCGTGCGGATCGGTGATGAGCATTTCTTCGACGGCGGCCTCGTCAACAGCATTCCCCTGGAGCGGGCGGTGGCCCGCGGCGCCGACACCGTCTGGGTTCTGCACGTCGGGCGTTTGGAGGAGGAACTGGCCGCGCCGCGGTTCTTGTGGCAGGTCGCGTTCGTTTCCTTCGAGATATCACGTCGCCACCGCTTCCACCGCGATCTGGAACGAGTGGGCTCAGAGGTCACCGTGCATGTGCTGCCCACCGGGATGCCGCAGCGTCCCGCCGCCACCTGGTCGAATCTGCGCTACCGCGACACCGGCCGGATCGCCCGGCGCGCCGAGCTGGCCTACGACGCGACCCGCGAGTACCTCGAGGCCTTGCCATGATCGCCGTGCGCCGCCTCGTGACCGTCCCTTTCGCGACCGCAATATCGGTGTGCCTGCTGGTCTTCAGCCCGCTGCTGCTGGCCGGCGGCGCGCTCGCGGCGGTGGCGACGCGGTCCACCCGGCCGGCGCGGACCGTGGGTTTAGCGATGGCGTACGCCGTCATCGAGTTGCGCACGCTGGTGAAGCTTGCGGTCGGTGACATCGACGGCGATCGGCTCATGAGGGACTTTCTCAACGCGGCCTACGTCGCCGCCCGCAAGCTCCTCGATGTCGAGGTGGTGCTCGACCCGTCGTCGGCCAGCCCGGAAGACGTTCCTCGCGACGAGCCGGTGATCGTGTTGTCGCGGCATTGTGGGCCAGGCGATACCGTGCTGGTCGCCTGGCTTCTGATTTTCACCTACCGGTTGCAGGTGCGCGTCGTGCTCAAAGCCGTTCTGCACTACGAGCCGGTGCTCGACTTCGCGGGGCAACGGGGCTGCTTGTGCTTCCTGGCCCGCGGCGATCGCACCCGTCAACAGATCCACGATCTCGCCGCGTCGCTGGGCGGCGGCCAGGCGCTGCTGCTCTTTCCAGAAGGAGCGAACTTCACCTGGCCGCGGTGGCACGCTGCGATCGCCGAGCTACGCAAGACCGGCCGGATCCGCGCGGCAGGACGCGCATTACGACGCTCCTATACGCTGCCGCCGCGCACCGGGGGTGCCACCGCTGCGGTGAGCGGAGCGCCCGCCGCCAACGTCCTTGTGCTCACCCACAACGGCTTCTGCCCCGACGGGCGTGCACGGCCCTGGTGGCAGCTGCCGGTGCACCGCCAACTGCTTATCCGCACGACCCTCATCCCGGCCGCCCAACTTCCCGAACCCGACCAGCTGGGCCCGTGGCTGGAGCGAACCTGGACAAAGGTCGACGCCTGGGTCGCCGACCACACCGACGACCAGACCGCATAACCGACTTCAGCAGCGCTGGTTGCCCATAACGCCGGTAAGCCTCCACCACCCCCGCCCCGTCGTTGTCATGCCCGGACGGCCGGGTCGAAATCCCGCCCTACACAACACTATTGCAGTCGGTACCTCACACTGGCGCCCGCCCGGCGACCGCTGCGCAAGGGGTCGAAGAAGCGCTGAAGGAGTTGCACTACTTGAGATCAGGTGGCCTGCACCCGATAGGACACCGCGTATCGCTGCACGCCGGGGCGGGATTGAAACAGACAGCCGCCATTGGCAGACCATCCGACAACAGCGAGCAGCTTCTTATCGGCGGGCAGACGCTGGGTGATCAAGTCGCCCAGCACTGTCGGCAATTCGTGTTGTCGGGGGTGAACGTCGTTGGGCACGACGACGTCCCAGATCGTTTCCTCGATAGGCATGTCGCCAGTGTCCGCGGCGAATCGGCTGAAGGTCCCAGGCGACACACGCGGCGGCTGATCTTTGCCGAATCGTTTCTTTGCGGCCGCCAGGTATGGCTGGGCAGAGTCGGTATTGATCCACGCCGCCCCCGACGGCGCGTCTCGTCGACGCGGCGCAACCCATGACCAGAGCCTGCGGTGATTTCAGTGAGGCCACGAACCTGCTGGGTTGAGCAACGGCAATCGCAGGTGCTGGCCGTCCAATCAGGTCGGTGCCTTGTCTTTGACGATCGCGTCTTGTCGCTGTGCGGCCTGCGTCGCCAGTTGCGAGGTGATCGCCTGACCGGGCGCGGCGTCGAACTGCATCGTGACGAAGGCGCGTCCCCGGGTGAACATCACGACGGTCATCCCCTTGGTCCCGTCGAGGGAGTTTCCGGTCGCGATAGTGCCGGCGTCGCCGACCGGTGCCGACTGTGCGAGAGGCGTCGTGATCACGGTGTCCAGGGATTGTTTGGCACCGTTCAGCGACGTCGTCGCGGCGTCCGGGTCGGGCAGCAGGTAAATCGTGTCGCCGACGGAGCGGGTGTCGGACCGGTTCACCATCGAAGTGGACACGCCTGGCACACCCTGCGGGTTCTGCGTGGGAACCTGCGCGGAGTAGGGCTCCCCGGGCAGGCCGAGCGCGTCGGGAGTGATCAGTAGGTCGGTGTAATCCGTGGGCGGTGCGGCTTTCGGCGCCGTCTTGGACGCCGTCGTTGCCGATGGTCCGGCGAACGCCGACGGTTTCGGCGAGGACACAATGCCGCCGCACCCTGCTGTCCAGGCCGTGGCCAAAAGCGTTGCGCCTGCTACGGCTCGGCTCGCCCAACGCCACACAGCCCAATGCTCCTTTCACTTTCCGGTCGCAGGTGTGAGGGGCACATTTGATCGATGTGCGTCCTGCATTGCGAAAAGGCGGTCTCAGCCACCTCGTTCGACGAGTACCCGCGCTCGCCTCGTTGAAACGGCGCACGATCATCTTGGGGCTCAGATTGAGCGTCGCGCCGCCGAGCCAAAGTCAGGTTGACGGGCATCGCTCTCAGCGGACGGCGTGCGCTTTTTGGACGCCGAGATCCTCCAGCTCGTCGAGCACCAGTTGGCCGGGCATGCCTCCGGCAATACCACTTGAACGTCTGGACCTACCTTGTTCGCCGGCCGAGCCTTATGACGTCGCGGTGGCGGTGGCGGTGGCGAGCTTGGAGCGGACAAGCACAAGCGGGGCGTTGGGGTCGTGCGGCTGGGGAATGGCCGCGAGGGTGAACTCGGCGATCGCGCCTGGCCGAAAGACGACACAGTGGGTGGAGCCGCCGTATTGGAAGTGGCCGAGTTCCTCGCCCTTCGTCACGTGGTAGCCGGGCTTGATGTCGGAGCCGATGATGCAGGAGGAGACGTCCGACATGCCGACCGGCACGAAGGCCACCAGGCCGATGACGGGATCGTCGGCGTCGATGACGATGATCGCCCTGACGGCGACATGCGCCAAGTAGGACTGCGAGTTCGTCGGCTCGACCGCGTCGGCGCCTTCTGAATCGGCCTCGGAGTAGTAGGTGCCCTCCTGGACGAACGCCCGCACAATCGTGCCGGCCACCGGGCTGTGCCAACGGTGGTAGTTAGTGGCGCTGAGGAAGGCCTGATAGACGGTTCCGCCCACGAACTGCTCGACGGACTCGTCATTGGCCAGCATGTCCTGCAGCGAATACGGTTGGCTTTTGATCCAGAAGCGATCTTGGCGCTGCACGTCGGTGGCGATGCCGTAGGGCGTCGACTCGCAGGCGCTTACGATCACCTTGTCGTCGTCCGGCGAGGCGACCGGACGCTGGCCGTCCTTGAATCGTCGGGTGAAGAAGTCGTTCCACGAGGCAAAGCCCCAGTGCTCGTCGTCAGGGTCGTGCTCGTATTGCTCGATGCCGACCGCCTTTTGGGCTGCGGCGCATTTCCACCCCGACGGCGAATCATTGAGCACGTACAGCGATTCTTTCTTGCTGAGAAACTTGCACCAGGCGGTCAGAACTTTCTTGAGCATCGCGTTGATCCGTGGGTCGCGGAAGGCGGCGAACCCGGCCGGCGTCCCCATCGTCCAGTCGAGGATGGCGCCCAGCGGCGTGGCCACCATCGAGCTCTCGCCGAATTCGGGCGCCATCGTCAGCACTTCATTCATCAAGCGCAACAACTGCTTCGCGCTCTCCAGGTGCCGCTTGCTGTACGCCTTCGTGCTTGGCACCTGGGCGATCATCTCGTGCATGTACATGCGCACCACAGGATCGGTATCTATCAACTCCTGAAACTCGACCAGCACCGGATGCAGCACAACCTGCTCTCCGCGGGCTTCCACCCGTTCCCGGTGGCCGGCGAGCCAAGACTCCAGGTCATTCTGGTCGTCCGGCAACCAGCCGGCCTGCCGCCGTACATCCACCGCATCCGACCGAGCCGTCATGTCGATCCGAGACCTCCCGCTGCTCCTGAGGCCATAGCGTGCATCTATTTCTTCGACGGAAGGATGATCACGACGATCAGCGTGAGGATGGAAAAGAACAAACCGAGAACTCCCCAGCCGAGCGGGTTTCGGCCCTTCATCGCCGCGATGACCCCGCACACGATGGCGGCGATGATGCTGCCGATCGCGACGAATATGCCCTTGATGCCGCTCAGGATGAACCCTGCAGCCTCCGGCTGACTCTGTGCCGCCAGCACCAGTTCGTGCAACATGAGGATTCCTTTGTTTACGTGCCGCAAGGCGGCGCTCAGGGGTGTGGAGTACCCACAGCACCCCAAATCAACCCGTGCGGGACCCAGATGCGCGTTTCAACCGGCGGGCTCGCTGTCGGCGTCGTTCGATGAGCCCGGTTTGTTCTCTTTCGCGCGGCGGGGGGCCCGAAGGTCGCCGCGGTGGCCGCGATGGCCGAGCCGTTGATCAGGGCCTGGCAGGAACGGGTGAAGTCGTCGGCTGGGGAACAGCCTTTTCGGGGTGCCGTCTGACGTGGTGAACGTCGGCAGGTCGCGGAAATCGCGGTTTAGGTTGACAGGCTGGACGGCTGGTTAGCCGGAGAAGACTTTTCGCTCAGAGAGCCGTCGGTGGCTGGCCCGTCCGCAGAACCGTTGCGGCGGTCCGCGATCCGCGAGATCGTCAGCGTTTGCGAGGTTCGGGCGGGGTGGCCGCTGCGTCGTTTCAGGGCACGGCCGATCCGACTGAGCAGGGCGGCGATCACGGGAGCAAAAGCGTGAGCGCGATCCAGCGGCCGATTGGGCTTCTGAGGAAAACCAAGATGAGAACCACTCCAGGGTTGTCGGAACGGCAGTCCGCTTATCAGCACCGCCGGACGGGTAAGTCGAGCCCACACTCACGGGCGCGCGGCGGATCGGTCCCGGCCGCTTCTCGTCTGAACCGCCGGGACCTCAGGGTCTGGGCGGCCGGCCGCTCACAACTCCGTTTGATGTGCATACCCGTTTCGATGACGCCAACCGAGTGTCGATGACTCACTGGTAACTCCGTACGGGCGGCACGCGATCCGAGCAAAATGACGGCCCGATTAGGAGCAGATCGCACCGCGCCGCCTCACTTGATCGTGATCGCAATAGTGATCGAATCGTTTATGTCGCCCGTCCGTTGTTTCATCCTCGCGCTGGGGGATTGAAACGTGGCGCTACCCGACCCCGACATCGGGGTTAGTTTTGCGCAGACGGGGAATCTGATGACCTGAGGCGCGCCAGGACTAGCGCCGCAAGAGTGTGGAGTGTCGTCCGGAGGGGACCTACATGACCGAGCAGCGCAAGGCAGACGATGCCCGCAAGGGTTTGATCGACTCTATCAAGGGCAGGGCGAAAGAAATCGTCGGCGCGATCACCAAGAACGATTCGCTGACCGCCGAGGGTCAGCTCGAACAGGCGCAGGCCCGGGAGCGTAAAGAGGCCAGCACCGCCGCGGCGCTCGCCGATGCGGAGGCCAAACAGGCCAGGGTCGAGGCGACGAACGCCAAACTGGACAGCGTCGATGCGCGTAACCGGGTCGATGCCCGAATTGCGGCGGCCAAGAATGCCGCCGAGGCTGAGCAAGCCGCGCAGAAGCGCACCGCCGAGCTGGCCGCGCAGCGCGCGGCCGCGCGAGAGTCGGGCCAGGCCGAGGCCGAGGCGCAGCGGGAAGTGCGGCAGGCATCGGCCGAGGAGCGGGCGAAAGTTCGCGCCGCCGACGAAGAACTCAGCGATGTCCTCGACGACCACCAGGCGGCGGTCGCAGAAGCCGCGCATGCTCGCGCCAAGGCAGATGACCTTAGAGCGCAGGCCGAGGATTTGCCCAACGATGCCGACCGGCCATGATAAGCCCCCAAACACAGGAGTTTTCAATGAGTTTCGCTGATCTTTCCCGCACTCTATTGCGGGCTCAATACCGAATCGCCCGGGTACCGCTTCAGCTGATCGAAGACCAGCTGGTGGCGCGACTGGACTCTGATGCGCGCCTGCGGCTTTTTTACCAACGCTCGTTGGGACTGCTCGACGCGGTCTCCGGTAACGTGCTGGGTAGCCCTGGGCTGGCGCGGCGCGGGGTTACCAAGATCGAGCGAACTGACAAGCTGATGCGCGCCGCCGACCTCGACGCGGTCGCGAATGCGACTATCGCCCAAGCCAATTCGGAGCTGAAGGTCGCGCGCGGGGCGGCGACGCAGGCCGTGCAGGATGCGCAGGCCGAGAAAGCGCAAGAAGCCAAGCAAGCCCAAAAGACCGCCGAGGAGCGAAAGCGTACGGCACGCAATGCGGCCGATCAGCGCGCCGGCGCCGCCAAAAAGCAGGCCGACGAAACAGCTACCCGGCGCAAGGGTGCCGTCGACGCGACCAAGCGGGTAGAGCACGCTGCCATTCGGGCCGGCGAGAAGCTCGCCGAGGTCGACGCGCAGGCCAAGCTCGATGATGCGCAGCACAACCGCGGAGTCGCTGCACGCAAACGCGTCAAGGCGAATCGGCTAGAGGATCTGGCCGACGAAGAGAAAGCCAAGCGCCGCTCCGCACAGTAGACGGTGAAGTCGTAACCAGATTCTTACCTGACGTCCCGGTACTTCGATGTTCACTGCTGTGGGCCGGCTCAGTTGACTCTTCGCCGTCGAAGCCGTCCCCACGGAAAACCAAATCACGAGGAGGAGTGTCATGCGCGAGCCACAAGAAGTGAACAGCCCGCTGACGGTGACACGGGATTCCAGCGCCACCCCTGGGCAAGTGTGGGCGGTGATCGCCGACGGATGGACTTATTCGCAATGGGTGGTGGGCAATAGCCGCATGCGAGCAGTCGATGCCGATTGGCCGGCGCCCGGTAGCAAAATTTACCACACCATCGGCATTTGGCCGCTGAGCATCAACGATGAGACGACGGTCGAGGCGTGTACACCGTGCCAAGAACTCGTGCTCCACGCGAAGACGGGGCCCATCGGCGGTGCCCGAATAACCCTACGCCTCAAAGCGTCTCCCACCGGCTGCCGCATCGAGATGTCTGAGGTGCCAGTCGGCGGCCCGCTCAGCCTCGTGCCACGACGGCTGGCTTTGGCTGCGGCCTGGCCCAGGAATCGGGAATGCACGTGGCGGCTGGCCGCGCATGCCGAGCGTCGGACACAACCCGAATGAGCCCGCAGAGCGTAGCTGCGCCGGTGATTAGCGGGGTGGCATACGTGTCAATCATGTCCGAGTGCCGGGGGAGCCGTCAGTACGCGCCGAATACCACCGCGACGTTGTTTCCGCCGATGCGGACGGAGTTGGTGAGGCCGTAGCGATAGTTGGCGCGACGCGGGCCGCCGACTACGGCATCGAGATCGATCTCGGGGTCCAGGTTTTTCAGGTTGAGCGTGGGGGGAACGACGCCGTCGCGCACGGCCTGCATGGTCAACACGGCCTCCACCGCTCGGGCTGCACCCAGCGAGTTGCCCAGCGTCGCCTTGGATGCGTAGACCGCCGACATGTGGTCACCAAGGGCGCGCCGGATGGCGCGCACTTCTGCCAGGTCACGACACCGATGATCCGTGTCGGGTTTGATACTTCCCACCAGCGGGAAACTCAGATGCAGCGACGGAGTGACCGTTGCCCGTCGAAAATCCGCCGGCGAAGCTCGGACGCAGGATGGCGTCGCCCGCTTCGCTGTCAGCGCCGCGCACTGGTTTCGGTGAGCGTTATAGGAACCGATCACCGGAGGTGCCAGGTGCATGGAGTCCACGACGATCAATCGGCGCTGCACGATCGTGGCGCCGAGGGTCATCACGACATGGTCGCCCAGCCGCACTCCGAGCAGGAAGGCCCGGTCGCGGAGGCGGAAGTAGTTGCGGCCGAGATGAGTTCGGATGAGCAGCCCCTGGGTTCACTGGGGCGACGGTTTAATCGACGGTCTCCGTTTTACATGGGGTTGACTGCATCGGCGGGGGTTGCCGTGACCTATGGGATGGTCCGGGTCCTCGCGTCATTGTCATCGATGTTGGTGCTGATCGGTGTGGCATTCTTTCTCGCGGTCGGGCTGGAACCGGCCATTTCGCGGCTCGCCAACCGCGGGCTTCACCGGTGGATGGCCACGACGCTTGTGTTCGTCGTCTTTCTCGCAGCGATGGGCGCGTTCGTGGCCGCTGCGATCCCCCCGCTTGTGCAACAAGGCGGGGACTTCATTCACCAGGTGCCGGTTTACCTTCAGCAAGCCCAGGACCACTCGTCGGCCATTGGTAGGCTCAACGACCGATTCCATCTCCAACAACGCATCACCGACGCAATAAATGGTTCAGGCGGATCAGCCGTCAACGAGGTGGTCAACGCGGGAACTGCGCTTTTCGGAGCGTTGGCTGACTGCCTGATCGTGATCGTGTTGACCGTGTACTTCGTTGTCGCTATGCCCCGCATCCGCACCGCCCTGTACCGGCTGGTGCCCCACACTCGTCGGCCCCGCGCGATCCTTATCGGCGATGAGGTCTTCAACAAGGTCGGCGCGTACGTCCTTGGCAATGTGCTGATATCGATGATCACTGGCGCGGCGACCTTCATCTGGCTGATAGCGTTCGACGTCCCGTACCCGTTGCTGCTGGCCATCTTCGTCGCCGTCCTCGATCTGGTGCCCACCGTGGGATCGACCATCGCCGGTGTCGTCGTCGGCGCCGTGGCCCTGACCGTCTCGCTTCCAATTTGCATCGCAACGATCGCGTTCTTCATCGTGCTTCGGTTCATCGAGGACTATCTGCTGGTTCCGCGAATCATCGGCCGCGTGGTAAAGGTGCCGGCGCTGATCACGGTGTTGTCGGTCCTGATCGGGGGCGCGCTGCTCGGGATTGTTGGTGCGCTGGTGGCGATTCCGATCGCAGCTGCCCTTCAGTTGCTCACCCAGGAAGTGCTTTATCCGCGACTCGACGAGGTCTGAATCTGGTCTGGGCGCGTTGCGGTGAGCTCGTCGGCTGGTTTAGCGGGTCGTGGGCCGACAATGACCTGCTCGAGTTCACGTGCGCAGTGTCTGCCATCCGTGCGCAACACCGGGTCTTCCGACGCGGCTTCTTCGACGGGATGCCGGTGCGCCGACGCGGCGCCGAAGGTCTTCCCGACATCACCTGGTTCGCCCCGACGGCTCAGAGATGTCCGAAGACGACTGGGATTCGGGATTCGGAAAGGCGGTCGCGGTCTACCTCAGCGGCAAGGGGATCGGGGATTGCGAGCCCAACGGCGAACGCATCACCGACGATTCGTTCATCGTGCACTTCAACTCGCACCCTGAGCCCGTCGAATTCAACCTGCCGCCAGCAGAATTCGCATCGACGTGGACCCGCGTAGTCAGCACGACAACGGCAAACGGCAACGGCAACGGCAACGTGTCGTCGGACGACGTCCTGAAATCCAGTAGCCCCGTGATCGCCGCTGGGCTTTCACTGATGCTGCTGAAAGCCGGCGCGGCCGAACTAGCTTGGTGACGTGACCTGCGTGCCCAAAAACGTGCCTGCACGACTGCTGGCCAGGATGCGGTTCATCCACGACGTCGTCGCCGAGGGGAGTCAACGGTGTGGCGTCGGGCAATGCGCTGGCGGCAGTGCTTGACTCGGATGTGTGAGGACACCGACCGTGCTGGGCCGAGATGGGTTGCTTGCGGTGCGGGGTGCGGCCGCGGTGGCCCTCGGCGTCGCCGCGGCGGCGGGTGTCGTCGCAACCCTGGGATGGCGGTACGGGCCGGCGATCGGCTGGATCGTTGCGGCGACGGTCTATCTCGTCTGGACCTGGCTGGCCGTTGGTCGGCTCGATCCGCAGGACACCGCGTCACATGCGACACGGGAGGACCCGACCCGATCGATGACCGAAGTGCTCGTCATCTCCGCGAGCATGGCAAGCCTGGTGGGCGTCGGATATCTTCTCGCGTCGGCCTCGGCCAAGGGCGGCCAAGCAGACATTGCCGCAGGAATCGGGATCACGATCGTGGTCACTGCTTGGTTCGTCGTCCACACCGTGTTCACTCTGCGCTACGCACGGTTGTACTACCTCAACGACGGCGGAATCGATTTCAACCAAGGCGACGACCCGCCGGCATACGTCGACTTTGCGTACCTCGCGTTCACCCTCGGCATGACCTACCAGGTATCGGACACTGACCTGAAAACACGGACGATTCGCGCGACAGCGTTGCGCCACGCGCTGCTGTCCTATGTGTTGGGCGCCGTCGTTCTTGCGATCACGGTCAACTTGGTTGCCGGGCTTGGTCACCCGTCCGGCTAGCGACGAACTCGCGCGATGGTCGCAGTTCAGATTAGCGATCAATGAGATGGCGAAAGTGTGAAGACTGTCCGATCGGCGAACCCGCCTGAGATCGTGGCTCGCGCAGGAAGCCTGTATCCCTGAAGGATTGCCGACGGAAGCAGCCCTTGGACAGCGCCATCCGAGTTCGGGAACGGGCTGAGCCCGCGTGCTCAGCCGATGCCCACAACCTCTTGTGCGATAGCCGGAACGCGTGTCTGGGCGGCGGAAACGACGCCGTGACGGTATTGTGCGCCTTCTCGTAGGCCAGGATCGCGCGGACGGCCGCGGGAGTGGTGAGTTCCTTGATTGCTGCCACTTCGGCTAGCCTGCCCCCACTGTCGGGGGAGAAGCCAGGGGTGTCTTGCACCCGAATCCCAACGGTGTCGGGCCCAGCTGGCGCGGCAGGACAACTGCCCGACGCTGCCGACGTCGACGGCGGCATGGAGTAACTGCGCGTGCGCGCCGTACACGGTGGGTTCGGCGAAGATCGGGGACAACGCCACGACGGTTGTTCGGCCGGCGCCCGCACATGAGTCAGGATCACCGTGCCCTGCGGTGAAGGCCATGCCGAAGTAGCTCTGATCGTTCGCTTCGGGTTTCATCGTTGGCCGCATCGGCTATCCGTACCTCAGAGGGTGACGACTCTGGCTGTCCGCACTATCCAGGGGTTCGCCCCGGTGGCTGGGGCGAACCCCTGACCCGATTGGAGTTGGTCAACGTGCAGGCAAAGCAGTGGAAGTTTGGGTCGGCGACCGTCGGTGTCAGCGCGGTAGTCGCCATGGGTGCGCTTGGTGTGGTCTTCGGCAACGTCAGTTCCGCCGAGCCGGAACAAGTCGTAGGTCCGGGAGTGCCGCAGGCCACCGAGCAGACGGTTACGACGACGACACCTCCGACCGCGCCGGAGACAAGCGCGGCGACCCCGAGCGTGACCGCGACCACGCCATCGGGCTTCGGGCCGGCTCCCCGTCCGTAGTCGCCGCAACCTTAGCCCGGCCGGTTCATCGGCTGTCGGTCCGCCGAGTAGCGCTGCGGGACAGCCGACCTTCGCTGCCTTGCTCTCGCTGAGCCCTGTTGCGCTGCAACGGGTTTCAATCGCCGAGATGTTCCCGCTAGTCTTAACGACATGCGCCCGGCTGGGAGCGGCCGGTGTCGCGCCAGTCAGCGAAGTTGTCGGTGTCGAAGTCGGCGCAAAGCATCACGCATACTGCACAACGCACACAGTTGACGGAAATATCCGAAGTCCTGGTCACAAGCCTGACCCCATCACGGCTCGCGCGGCGTCAGGCCGGCGCAGCCCCGAGCGGGGGCGCGCTCTGCCGGATGCGTGATCCGTCGGCCTGCGGGCGACCTGCGGGCAAGTGCCCAGCGGCGCGAACGGCGGGCGGCGGCACCGGCAGCGCCTAGCCGATCAATGCCCAATCCACGGTCACCCGGCGCCGCGCAGTTGCCTCACCGATGCCGCCCGGAACACACACCGGAGAAGTGTGGCGAATCACCTTGTCGGCCAGCGTGATTGCAGCTCGTGCGGTGTCCAGTCCGGCCAGGCGGGGGATCCGACGATGAAGCCTTCGCTCATCTGCGCCACGTCCCGCGGACCCTTGAGGCCGCTGTTGTCGTAAACGGTGGCCTGGTCGCATCGCGTGATCGCTTCGGCGACTAGCGCCCACAGCCGGTCAATGTCGCCGGATGGATCCAAATCTGTGACTGTATTGCTGTTCACCGAGGGTAGAGCGTTCGTCACGCTCGAATTCGACGGCGCACCAGATGATCCCGTGCCGCCCGAAGGCGTCACCGATGTCGGCCAAAAGCAAGACGCCGCGATCAAAAATGGGTTGCCTAGCTGAGGCCGACACGCGCCGCTGCTGTCTGGTAGGGGCGGCCAGGTCAACGCGCGCACCTGGCGGCGGTAGGTGGGCGCGTCGAATTACCGGCCGTAGTCGTCGACGGCCACCACGTTCATGTCGCTGACGCAGACCCTGGGCGCACATCGACACGGATGCAGATGATTCTGTTCGCCCACAACATCGTGATCTACCTCGTCGTCGCGATCGTCTTCCCCAAGCCGTGGTCATGGGCGGACCTGTCGGTCTTCCCG
>JAVXWV010000084.1:0-2750 GCA_032230775.1 Mycobacterium sp.
CCATCACCTCGACACGGCCTTCGGCGATGAACCGGCGGAGGTCGGCGCGGTCCTCGGGGTGCGTGTCCCAGTACGGCTTGAGGTAGTCGACCTCCGCGAGGACGAACTTGTATTCGGGCTCGCGGCGGGCCATCTCCAAGTGCGCACGCACCAGCTCGAAGCTGTTGGTCTGGCGGCCGGGCGGGTCCTCGCTCCACACGCTGGTGTAGGCGGCCTGGGTGTTCCACCACACGGGGTCGTAATGGAAGTGGCTGATCATGTACATCGTCCAGCCTGGATCGGCGCCAGTGAACACGAACGGTGTGATGGCGTCGCCCGCGACGATGCGTGCGTCGCGCTGCTGGCCGACGACCGGATCTTTCACCGACACCGGCACTTCGACGCTGCCGTCCCCCGACCCGGCACGGACATGTCCTTCGAGACCCTCGCCGTCGACGCGTACCGTCCCCGCACCGTCGGTATAGGTGACCCGCACCACCTGCAGCGGCGCGTCCGGGGGCCCTATGAAAAGTTCCGTCGACTCCGCGGAGATGACGCGCACCCAAAGAACACTACGGTGTCGAGTTGATCAACTGAATGCGTTACAGACCGTTGCGACGGCCGAGGATCAAATCCTTGATCTCGGCTAGCTGCTCATCGACAGAGCGAAACCTGCCCCGCGTCTCGGTGCGAAAGTCGGACAACTCGGTCTCGACCGTCCCGAGCCTTGTCTCCACTGCTGTCAGACGGAGCCCGTGGTCACGCTGAGTTGCGCCCAATGCGTTTACCGCTGTCAGAACCGCGCGGTAGTCAGCCTGAGAAGCTTCAAGCGCCGCGACGCGCGCTTCGAGGTCTTCCAGCGTGGCCATCGCACCATCGTATGGGCCGGACCGACATCTCGACAGCGCCAATCCACAGCCTCCGGCTAACCAACCGCACGGCGCAGCCGCTCGGCCACCGCACCGACTGCCCGGACCACCTCCGGCGGCTCGAGCACCTCGAAATCACACCCCGGCAACGCCAGGTAGAACACCATGCGCTCGGGGTCGTCGGCGCCGACGGTGACGATGCAGCAGTTCGGTCCATCCGCCTCGATGGTGACCGATGCCGGGGAGAAGTGCTGGGCCACAACGTGTTCGGGTGCCTGATACCGCGCCCGTGCGACGTAGCGGTAGGGCGAGGCGCTGATCGAGTGCCGCACGTAGGAGGCCGCGTCAGGCGCCTCTCGTGGTGTGAACGTGCTGCCGAGGGCGCGCACATCGGCCATCCGGTCCAGCCGCAGGCTTCGCCAGTCCTGACGATCACGGTCGTAGGCCAGTAGATACCAGCGCCGGCCAGTCGTCACCAGCTGGTACGGCTCCAGCCGCCGTTCGGTGCTGCTGCCTGCCCTGTCGACGTATCCCGTACCGACGTGCTCATGGTCACGGCAGGCCCGCGCCAGCGTCATCAACACATCGGGTTCGACGGGCGAGTCCGAATGGTTCGACGGCAGCGTCACCGTGGCGTCGTGCACGGCGGCCACCTGCGACCGCAGCCGCGCCGGCATCACCTGGTCGAGCTTGCTCAGTGCGCGCAGCGCCGATTCGCCGACGCCTGCCACGCTGCCGCCAGCGGCCAGCCGCAGGCACACCGCCATGGCGACCGCCTCGTCGGGGTCGAGCAGCAACGGTGGCAACGCCGCGCCTGCGCCGAGCTGATACCCGCCGCCGTGGCCCTTGCTGGCGTGTACCGGATAGCCGAGGTCACGCAGCCGGTCCACGTCGCGGCGCACGCTGCGCGTCGTCACAGCCAGCCGCTCGGCCAGCTCCTCACCCGTCCACACCCGTCGCGACTGCAGCAACCCGAGCAGCTGTAGTACGCGGCTCGTCGTTTCGGACACACAACCACCCTGACACATTCATAGGACAGATACTGTCCTATATCCCTGACAGGCTGAACCCATGAGTGATGTGACGACCCAACTGGCCGACCAACTCGACTACCACTGGACGAATCAGCTGCGTCCGCGGCTCGACGGCCTGACCGACGAGGAGTACTTCTGGCGGCCGGTGCCGGACTGCTGGACGATCCATCCCGACGGCGCAATCGACTTCGCCTACCCGCCGCCGCAGCCGGAGCCGTTCACGACCATCGCGTGGCGGCTCGCCCACGTGATCGTCGGCGTGTTCGCGATGCGCAACCACTCCCACTTCGGCGGTCCGCCTGCCGACTATCAGTCGTGGCCATACGCGACCGACGCCAAGACGGCGCTTCAGCAACTCGACGCCGCATACGCGAACTGGATCGCGGGGGTGCACGGCCTCGACGCTGCGGCTCTTGCGCGCCCCATCGGACCCAAGGAGGGCCCGTGGGCCGAGCATTCGATGGCGGAACTTATCCTGCATATCAACAGAGAGGTCCTCCACCACGGCGCCGAAATCGCTTGCATCCGAGATCTATACGCACACACCGCAACCATCAAGAAGGAGAAGTAGCTATGCCGGGACAAGCCCCAATCGTCGGCGACGAGCGTGACGCCCTGCGGGTCTTCCTCGAGTACCACCAAAGCTCATATCCCGCCCTGGCCTTCGGACTTTCCGACGACCAGGCCCGGTCCACGCCGACGGTGAGCGCGCTGTCGATCGGCGGGCTCATCAAGCACGCCACCGGCGTACAGCGATCGTGGATGGAACGCGCCGAGGCTGCGCCGGACTTTCCGCCGCAGGACACCCGGCCCTTCGAGGAGATCGTCGCCACTTATCAGGACGATTACGTCATGCGCGAAGACGAAA
>JAVXWV010000091.1:0-2805 GCA_032230775.1 Mycobacterium sp.
GAGGTTTTCTCGCCGTCGAGGATGTAGCTAGCACCGTCTTTGGTCGCCCGCACTGTCAGGTTCGCGGCGTCCGATCCGCCGCCGGGTTCGGTCAACGCGATGGCCGGAATCATCGCGCCGGCGGTCACGCCGCACAGCCACGGCGCGACGACCGCGGGATCTCCATGCTGGGCCATGATCGCGCCGCTCAGCGACATCGTCACCATCAGCTGGCCGATGTTGTAGTCGGACCGGCAGATGGCCTCGAGGACGAGACCCGCTGTCGTGCAGTCAAGTCCGAGACCGCCGTACTCTTCGGGCAGCTCTACCCCGAAGAGTCCAAGGTCGCCCATCGCCCGCAATGTCGCGCGATCGAACGCACCCTCCTGCTCGCGTTGCTTGTAATAGGCGGCCAGCCGCCGCTCACCGAAGCCGCGGGCAACATTGACCAGCGCCTCTTGATCCGCGGTGATCGAGAAGCTCAACGGTCCCGTCATGGCCCTCCTGGTGGTGGCTGGTAGCGACGGCCGCCATGTGTCCGGCACAAAGCTGCCACTGTCGCTACATAGTAGCATCGCGTGATGCGAATGTGTTCCGACGCAGACCGTCGTCGCCGCGGTTCCGCCACTACGGTGATCGGGCGTCACGCCCGGAGCATGCGCGGAAGGCGCGTCGGCCCCGAACTATCCGCCGCTGTACTTTCGGAGACGCTCTGAGTAGTTGGCGTTGAAATCGGTGTAACGCTCTCGAAGTCGATCGCCTGGCCAGCACGCCGGGAGCAGCTCGTCCGGCAGGTACGGATCGAGCAGCAGGTGTCGGATTACCTCCGCGGTAGCCATGAACCCTTCGGCGAGACTTTCTGCGTTGTCAAGCACCGTCAGCAATCGGTCCGCCTCGGCGGCCCATCCCGGCAAGTCCCAGAGCGATGCTGCCAGGCTCGGCGAGTCAGCGTGGTGGCAGACGAAAAACTCGCACTGATCGGCGATCACCCCGCCGAGCTCACGAGAGAGGTTGTTCGGCCGCATCCACACCCCCTCGCGCAACTCGCCCATCCGGTGCCGCACCATGCTCTTACGCAGGGCCACCCGCTCCGCCAACGGCCGGGTCGTGCTCGTGACGATGGCCATCTCCCACCCCCCAGTCCACCGCCGGGTGGGGGGCGAGGTGAGCCCATCCTGTTCTGCCTGCCGTCGCAGCAGCCGGTCGGACAGGCGGTACACGCCGTTGTCGACGGTCACCTCGCCGTCCTTCACCATGCGCGTCAGGGCGACGCGGGTGGCGCGGTCCGTGATCCCGAATAGCTCGCCGACCTTCACCAGGGCGCTAACCGGAAGCGCCGGGGGGTGGTATCCGAGCAGAGTGCTCAACGCGACCGACCTCGCGGTCAGCGGGGTGATCGACGGCAGGTGCCGGTCCGGGACGGCGGGATACATATACGAACTCCATCACTTGTTCAAAAACGCGTCGATCGCATCGGCAATGCAAACCTATTGCAGTGCACACGTAGCCACCTCCCACTGCAGCCCGATCCGGCATTGAGACGTTTGTCTGGTCGGCCTGCGCGGGCTGCAAGCCGACGCGGTGGCGCCGGATCAGACCAGGTAGACGGCCAGGATCAGCGTGGTGACGGCGAGCAACCAGCCGTCGCAGACGAATTGCAGTACCGGTGGCGCCCGACGCACCTCCATGAAGTGCCTGATCACGAATCGTACTTTGACGGCGGCGATGAGCATGATGGCCACCGTTGCCACCTCGGGCGTGACCGAGTTGTTCGAAAGCAGCCAGGTCGACGTGATGGTGGCCAGCATCAATGCGGCCCACACAACAGTGACTGGTTTGCGAAGCAGTTCCATACTCACCTCACCAGATACAGCAGCGGGAACAGGATGATCCACAACAGGTCGACCATGTGCCAGTAGATCGCGCCGCATTCGAGAACGACGGGCCGCTGCGGGTCGAACGACCGGGATCGGGCCTTGAACCACAGCACGAGCAGGACGATGCTGCCCGCGATGACATGGAACAGATGAATCCCGGTCAGCGTGAAGTAGTACATGAAGAAGTCGTTGGTCAACAGGCTGATGCCGGCGTTCAACTTCTCGGTGTACTCGATGGCCTTCGACACCGCGAACGCGAGGCCGCAGAGAAATGCGCCGCCGAGGAAACGCTGCGCAAGACCAAATCGGGACTTTCGCACGGCGTTGAGCGCGAGCGCGGCGAACCACGAGCTAGTCAGCAGGATCAGCGTGTTGACGCCACCAAAATTCGGGTTCAGTGCGTGTCGGGACGCTTCGAAGAGGGCGGGGTCCTGACGCCGGCCGAGCATGAAGAACCCGAACAGGACGGCAAAGACCGTCATGTCGGCCATCACGAACACCCACACGCCTTCGACGCCGGGCAGCCGCCGCTTCGGATCGCCTACCGATGCCAACTGCGTGTCGTTTTCCGGACTCGTCACAGCACTACTCATCAACACTTTCCCTAAGCCACGAGATGACCAGTCGTTCCCCGACCACCGCTGAGCAATGACGCCCGCAGGGCGCCAGGCACCGATAGCCGTCCGCTCCCGTCCGCGCCCGAGGCGTGCGAACTTTTGTCGCAACACTGTCGAATCGCTTGGACGGGAGCGGCGGCCAACACAAGGGCACCTGCCCGATGGCAGGTCAGGAAGCGAGAGCCGTCGCCCGAGGGCCGCCATCCGCCGAGGGGGTGCTCGCGAACTCCTGCATGCGCCGACGAACATCCTTGATCAAATAGGTGCTCGCAATTATTTCCCAGCACAGCCAGCAGAAGTACGGGAAGTAGTAGCTCATGACGCCATTCCAG
>JAVXWV010000123.1:0-4209 GCA_032230775.1 Mycobacterium sp.
CGGATACGGTATGCAGTAGTCAGGATCCAATATCCCGACGATGGCACGCCGTGCGGCTGTGACTTGCGGTCCGGGCGTTCGAGCGGGTTGGGAATCCCGTAGCGCGCCAATGCGACATGCGGTGCCCGACAAAGCGAAAGGCCTCATATTTATGTTCAAACCCATTGCAGGGGTGGTGCCGATCGCTGCCGCTGTCCTCACAGTCAGCTGCGCCACGCCCCCCGCTTCCCCAGCGGCGCTCACCACCAAAGCGCCTGCCCCGAAGGTGAACATCACCACCCAGCAAACCATCGCGCTCCCCGGTGTCGGAGGCCACGGCGACGAGGTGGTCGTCGACCCGCGGGCCCACGCCGCCTATATTGCCCAAAGTCCGGACAATAACCTTGTGGTCATCAACACGACCAGCAACGCTGTCGAAGCGGTTGTACCCCAGATAGCGAGCGGCAATGGGATTGCCTTCAGCGACTCATATGTCTTTGCTACGGAAGCAGACTCTGGAACCGTCGCAGTCATCGACAAACCCACCTGGAAGGTCATCGCCACCGTGCCGTCGGGCGGAAAAACACCCGACGCCATCTACTACGATCCGCAGGAGAACAGCGTCTTTGTCTCCAACGACGACTCGAACAACATGCAGCAGTTCTCCGCGACTGCTCCTTTTGCCATCCAAGGGACGCTGAACCTTGACCCGGCGCAGGCCAAGACCGGCCCTGACCTGGGAACCTATGCGAGCGCCGACGACACGATCTACCAATCCGACGACAACAGGATCGACGTCATCGACGCGAAGACCCGGACGATCCAGAAAGTCTTCACTCCAGTGAGCGCCGATGCCGCAACGAAGGATATCTACTACGACCAGGCGCATCACTTGCTCTGGGTGGGAACGTCTGACCCGAAGGTGCTCGCTATCGACCCGGACACCGGAAAGGTCGTCTACACCGTGAAGACGGCATCCGGGATGGACCAACTCTCGGCGGACACCGATGACGGGCTGCTCTTCCTCGGCGAGAGTAAGGCGGGAGTCATGGGAGTCGTCGACCTTGCTACCCACCAAAACATCGCTGACGTCAAAACGGAATCGGGATTCCATACCGAGGGGTATCTGCCCAGCGCTCACCTCGTGTACACCTACCTGAACCAATCAAACAAGATAGCGATCGACAACGTCAGCAAGCCTTAACCGCAGCGCTGCCGGCCTTCGACGACGACCTGAAGACACCCCGTCTCGCGGACTGTAAATCCGTCGGGACGCCTACGCGCCCGAGTCCTGCACCTGCCACGCGCCGGGCTTTGTTGCAGCCCTCTTGTGATCAGATGTAGTACTTTTCGTTCCCGGTTGGGTATCCGCCACCGTCGGTGGCGATATGAACGTGGTCGAAGTGGTTGGCGGTTTCTGAGCCCATCTCGGACATCCACTCGCCCTTGTTGGCGCCCAGATATATGGCGTGCCTCCAGATCACGTCGTCTATGCCCCATCGTTTCGCGTTCGCCAATGCGAAACCGGCGATCTGGTTGCCGAGTTCGATGCCCTCGGGCGAGTCGGGGTTGGGAATCATCACGTCGATCGCCAACCCGTTCGGATGCCATTTCAACGCGTCCTGCCGGTATCCGCCGATCGTGGTGATCTCGGGAAACAGCACGCTAATGGCTCGGGCCACCCGAATTGTGTGGATCTGCAGCCTGTACTCGGGCGCGACACCGGGCGGCAACTCGAACGGCATCGGCGTGGCAGCGGGCGCGTTCGCCGCCAACTTGTCCACCTCAGCGGGACTCGCAACGTACGGCGCGGCGGCGGGTGGAGAAGCCTGAACTGTTGGGGTCGGTGGTGGGTTCGCGGCGCGGAGCGGGGGTTGGCTACCGTGTGCGTGCTCTGAGCCTTGGGCGTAGAGCAGGGCGGCGGAGAAGACCATCGATGCCAGGAGTGCCAGCCAGCGGCCCCGGCCGTTGGCTAACAGCTTTCTCTCACCCACGATGAGCAACATACTGCCGAAGTCGACGCGGCCGGGTCCTCTTCCTGCAGTCGGTTCCGCGAATGCGAAGAGGGCGGACTGCAAATCCGTCGGCTCGTCTGCCCTCGACATGTCGGCCAGCACTGTTACGTCGCGTAACACGCCGATGCTCTACGACGGCAGCGACTGGACCGACGCCTGGCCCCGGCGACTACTTTTTCGTCCCGCCCGGCGGCATCCACGCCTTCCGCAACGAGCCCGGGAAGCCGGCCTCGATGCTGATTCTCTTCACCCCGGGCGTGCCGCGTGAGGCGTTCTTCGTAGAGCTGGCCGAGATCGCCGCCTCCGGCCGGGAGCCGAGCGAGGAAGAGATGACCGAGTTCTACCGGCGGCACGACCAGTTCATGGTCTGAGCTCGCCGTATCGGGAGGGCTAACCACACAACATCGGATGGACCCACCCCGACGAAGTCAACAAGGCCTTGCGACTTCCCTGCCCAGTGAGCAGTAGGAGGCTACGCCTTCCAACAGTGAGAAGACTGGTCGTGGCGGCGCGCACGTTCGACAGCACAAGATTGAATCAGCAGGCACGACACCACTATTCAGGAGCGAACATGAGTACTCTCACCGGAACGTCGCCGGAATTAGCGTCAGATACACACCAGGTGGCGCGCCTCGGACAGTTCGTGGTCGAGGCGAGCCTGTCTGATCTGGGGTCGTCGCTGCCTACGCTCAAGCGCAACGTGCTCGACAGCATCGCATGCGCGTTGGGCGCCTTGGACGGCGAGCTGATCCCCGCGCTTCGGGCGCAGGCTGAACAGTTCAGCAGCCAGCCGACGACCACCTTCATTGGCGGCGGTCGCACCTCGGTCGATCAATCAGCATTCTTCAACTCGGTTCTGGTGCGTTATCCCGATCTGCTGGACACCTTCCTGACCCCTGGAGGACTGTGTCACCCTGCCGACAACTTCGGCGCCGTGCTGGCGATGGCCGAACATGTCGACGCCACGGGCGGGGATCTCCTCCTCGCCCTGGCCGTCGCCTACGAAGTGCAGTGCCGGTTCAGCGCTCAGGTGCCGGTGATGGCACGCGGGCTCAACCATGCACTGCAACTGGCGATGTCGGTGGCCGCCGGAGCGTCCAAGCTGCTTGGTTTCGACGCCGCGCACGCCGCCTCGGCCATCGCCGCCTCCAGCGTCGACAACGTCTCACTGGCCGCGGTGCACTCCGAACCGGTGTCCACGTGGAAGGGAATCTCCCCGGCGATCACGGGGATGCGCGCGGTCTACACGACGCTGCTGGCCGGACGCGGCGCCACGGGCCCATATTCATTGATTGAAGGCCCCCACGGCCTGGTCCAGCTGTTCGATCAGGCCATCGACTTCCGCACCGACGATCGCTCACTGGCCGCGGTCGAGCAGACCTACCTCAAGCAATACTGCTCACTGATCCACGGCCAGAACGCCATCGACGCCACGCTGGCGATCCGCGATCAACAGCACATCACCGGTGACGACGTCGCCGAGGTAACCCTGGAGGTGTTCGAAGGTGCCTACGACTTCGCCGGCGGGGGACGCTACGGCAACAAGGACCACCCGCGAACGAAGGAACAGGCCGACTACAACTTGAAGTACCTGTGCGCCGTCGCTCTTCTCGACGGGCAAGTCGGCCCCGAACAAATCGAAACGCAACGGGTCCTTCGCGCCGACGTTCAAGATCTGCTGCAACGCGTCACCGTGACGCCGGCGGACGATCTCACCGCCGCATACCCCGCACGCACCTCTACCCGCGTTCACATCACGCTTAACGACGGGCGCACCTTCGAGCGGGAACAATCCGACTTCGAAGGCTCCCCATCGCGCCCCATGTCGTGGGAGCGGGTGGTGGACAAGTTCCACTGGCTGGGCGAACCGTTCGCCGACGACACCCTGCGAAGCGAGATCATCAGCGCCGTCGAAGGACTCGACGGTATTCGGACCGTCGAACTCACCGATTTGCTCGGTGCTGTCAGTCCCACACCGAAACGACCCCGTAGCCGCGGCCGACTGTGAACCTTGAGGGTTTCTGACCGGACCCCGTAAACTGGTCCACGGCGAATGAGAGTCGTTTCGATTGGTGCGGTTCGCAGCCAAGCGCGGATTGTGACCGGCCATAGTCTGCGCTGACGACGTCTCGTTTGTGGAGAAACGAGACGCTTGTATCCTAAGCCTGGGTCGGTGCCGGCGTGCCGATCAACAGGTGGGGTGCCCCGTCTGCGG
>JAVXWV010000266.1:0-4042 GCA_032230775.1 Mycobacterium sp.
CCTCCGGCATATCTGGCAGTAGTTCAATCATCGAAACGGCTTTCCGGCTGGTTCAACTCGACTAAGTTGCCGAAGGAATCGTGCAGAACAGCCTACCCGGCGCCGGCAATGAGCGGCACTCGGTACACCTCGACGCCCTGCTCCTCGAGGTCGGTAACTGCGGCATCAATGTCGTCGACTCGGATCGCGAAGGGGTTCGCCACGGGCGGCGGGGTGTCGGACTCCATCAGGTGTACCTGCTGGCCGCCGGCATCGAGCCAGTACCCAGGGCCGAGGTCCGGGCGCGGCAGCTGCGTCATTCCGAGAAGGTCACGATAGAAGGCGAGACCCTTCTGCGCGTCGGCGACACAGATGGCGACATGGTGTAGACCGGCCGGCTTCATCGCTTGATTCTGACCGTGTTCCGCCGGTCAGTCCAGGAAGCCGTGCAACAGCGCCGCAGATCCCGCGACGTGTGCCCGCATGGCTTCCGCAGCGCGTTCGCCGTCGCCTGCCAGTATCGCCACGACGATCGCTTCGTGCTGCTCGTCGGAGTGGGCGATATTGCGCGGCAGCAAGGGAATCTGGTCGAGCAGCCCGTTGAGTCGCATCCGGTTCTCGGCGACGAGGGGAACCAGCGAGGGCGAGCCTGCCGCCTCCGCGATCGCCAGGTGCAGCCGCGAGTCCAGCCGCCGGTAGTCGTTGGGCTCCGCGCCGCGGACATCGGCTAGTCGCGCCCACAGCACCTCCCGCTCCGATGCGGTCAGGGTCCGGTTCGCCGCCATCCGCGCGGCACCGACCTCGAGGATCTCGCGCAACCGCAGTGCGTCGTCGATCTCCGCGCGGGTTGCCCCCGGGCTGTCGTCCGTGTGCCTTGGCAACTCGTCGGCCAAGAACGTGCCGCCGTATCGGCCGCGACGCGCCACCAGATATCCGGCGTCGGCCAGTGACTTGATCGCCTCCCGAACGGTGTCGCGGCTGACACCAAGCTTCGAGGCGAGTTCTCGTTCGGGCGGCAGCGACTCGCCTGGGTGCAGCACGCCGAGCCGGATGGTCTGCAGCAGCCGTTCGACGGTGTCTTCGAACGGGTTCCCCGGTCGCACCGGGCGCAGCAGAGCCTCGCTCGCCAGCGGTACGTCCGGTTCGGCCGTCATGATTCCTACAGCGGGGTGACGTAGGCCGAACTGATACCGCCGTCGACGAGGAACGTCGAGCCGGTGATGAACGAGGCGTCGTCGCTGGCCAGGAACGCCACCGCGGCGGCCAGTTCCTCCGGCTCGGCGAACCGTCCGACCGGCACGTGCACCAGCCGGCGCGCAGCCCGCTCCGGGTCCTTCGCGAATAGCTCCCGCAGCAACGGTGTGTTCACCGGCCCCGGACACAGCGCGTTGACGCGAATACCGCTGCGCGCGTATTGAACACCGAGCTCTCGCGACATGGCCAGAACGCCTCCCTTGGACGCCGTGTAGGAGATCTGCGAAGTCGCAGACCCCATCACCGCGACAAACGAGGCCGTGTTGATGATCGAGCCCTTCTCGGCAGGCCCCATGTGCCGCAACGCGGCCCGGCACGACAGGTACACCGACTTGAGGTTGATGTCCTGCACCCTCTGCCATGCGGGCAGCTCGGTGGTCTCGATCAGGTCGTCGTCGGGCGGTGAGATGCCTGCGTTGTTGAACGCGATGTCAACTGAGCCGTAGGTGTCTGCGGCGGTGTCGAACAGGTTGTTGACGGCGGCCTCGTCGGAAACATCAACGGGCACAAACAGTCCATCGACTTCATCGGCGGCGGCCTTGCCGGTCTTCGCGTCGATCTCGCCGATGACGATCGTGGCGCCCTCTGCGCGCATGCGCCTCGCGGAGGCAAGCCCGATCCCGCCTGCGCCGCCGGTGATCACCGCCACCTTGCCGGCCAGTCGTTGGGTCAAATCCATCAGGCATCTCCGATCGCGAAAAAGACGTTCTTGGTTTCGGTGAACGACAGCGGCGCGTCGGGGCCGAGCTCTCGGCCCAGTCCCGACTGCTTGAACCCGCCGAACGGCGTGTTGTAGCGCACCGACGAGTGCGAATTGACCGACAGATTGCCGGATTCCACCGCTCTAGACACCCGGAGCGCCCGCGACAGATTATCGGTCCAGATCGACCCGGACAGGCCGTAGGGCGTGTCGTTGGCCAGCGCGATGGCGTCGGCCTCGTCCTCGAAGGGCAGCACCGTGACCACCGGGCCGAAGATCTCCTCGGTGACGGTGCGGTCGGTGCGCGGCGGTGTCAGCACCGTCGGCGCGAACCAGTACCCCGGGCCCGACGGCGCATCGCCGCGGAACGCGACCTGTGCGTCGTCGGGCACGTAGGAGGCGACGGTGTTCCAGTGCGCTTTCGACACCAACGGCCCCATCTCGGTGTCCTTGGACTGCGGGTCACCGACCACCACGCCCTTGACGGCCGGTTCAAGCAGTTCCATGAATCGGTCATATACGCTGCGCTGCACCAGGATCCGGCTGCGAGCACAGCAGTCCTGGCCCGCGTTGTCGAAGACGCCGTACGGCGCGGTCGCCGCGGCCTTCTCCAGGTCGCAGTCATCGAAGACGATGTTGGCGCTCTTGCCGCCAAGCTCCAGGGTGACCCGCTTGACCTGTGCCGCCGCCCCCGCCATCACGCGTGTGCCGACCTCGGTGGACCCGGTGAACACGATCTTGCGGATGTCTGGGTGGGTGACGAACCGCTCCCCCACCACCGAGCCCTTGCCGGGGAGGACCTGGAAGAGGTCGGCAGGCAACCCGGCCTCAACGGCCAACTCGCCCAGCCGAATCGAGGTGAGCGGGGTGATCTCGGCAGGCTTGAGCAGCACCGCATTGCCGGCGGCCAGCGCGGGCGCGAATCCCCATGACGCGATGGTCATCGGGAAGTTCCACGGCGCGATGACGCCGACGACGCCGAGCGGCTCGTTGAACGTGACGTCCAGGCCTCCCGCCACCGGAATCTGCTTGCCCGAAAGCCGTTCCGGCGTGGCCGAATAGAACTGCAACACGTCTCGGACGTGGCCTGCTTCCCACTCCGCGTTCCCGATCACATGTCCGGAATTGGCAACCTCGAGCGCAGCCAGCTCGTCGATATGCGCGTCGACGACGGCCGCGAAGGCCCGCAAGGCGGCCGCCCGTTCGGCAGGCGCCAGCCGGGCCCAATTCCGCTGCGCCGCACTTGCGCGCGCCACGGCGTCATCCACGGCCGCCTCATCGGTCTGCTCGACGGTGCGCAGCAGTTCCTCGGTTGCCGGATTGATCAGGTCGCTCACCGTCACGCTATCGTCCTTTCCCCAGTCGCTTCGCTCCTACCCTCCGGAACCACTTTCCCTCTCGCATACACCGCGGCCGCCTCGACCACCGCCGAGAACAACCGCAGATCATCCAGTCGCTCCTCGGGATGCCACTGCACCGCGAGAAGAAAGCTGTCGCCAGGCATTGCCGGGTCGCGTTCGATGGCCTCAATGACGCCGTCGGAGTCTTGGGCGCTGACAATGAGGCCGTCACCGAGCCGGTCGATGGCCTGGTGGTGATAGCACTGGGCATCAGACGACTCGCCGATCAGCGCGGCAAGCCGCGTGCCGGCCACCGTGCGCACCGCCGAGGTCGCGAACACCGCATTGCCCAGCTGGTGGTGGGTGTGGCCGATCACATCGGGCAGATGCTGATGCAGGGTGCCGCCCAGCGCGACGTTGAGCACCTGCGCCCCACGACAGATCCCCAGCAGCGGCATGCCCCTCCGGATGGCACCGTCAACCAACGCGAACTCGAACGCGTCGCGCTGCCGGTTGTCGGCAATCGCCTCGTCAGTCGCCGGGTGGGGTTGCTGCCCGTACCCCGCGGGGTCGACATCTCGTCCGCCCGTGATGACCAGGCCATCCAAGCCGTCGAGCACACGCGAGGCGATCTCGGCGTCTACGGGCTGGGGCGGAAGCAGCGCAGCGATTCCGCCCGCCAGGTTCACCCCGTCGATGTAGATGCCTGGCAGAAAGCTGGCCCGCACGTCCCAGACCCCGGTCTGCGCCTGCTGCAGATAGGTGGTGA
>JAVXWV010000278.1:0-10314 GCA_032230775.1 Mycobacterium sp.
CCGGCCAATCAACGCGGAAAGTTCTGCCGACAGTCCGATATGGCCACGCAATTGCCAGACGCCGTCGACTGGGCGCAATGCGCCTGAACCAATCGCGCTTTCCGCAAGGTGACGCAAATACAACGGATTTCCCTGGCTCGCGGTAAATACCGCATCTGCGCTCGAGTTCTCCATCGACCCGCCAAGAACGGCCTCAAGCAAACTCTGTGTCTGTGCGGCGTCAAAAGGTTCGATGTCGAGCCGGTCGAGTAACCGGTCTTTCCACAGCGACGTGATCGCATCGGGGACCTGCTCACCGGTCCTGACGGTGATGACAAAGCGCGCGGACCCCGTCAGCGCCAGTTGGTGAACCAGCGTCGCAGAGAGATTGTCCAGGTGATGGGCGTCATCGATGGCAAGCAGCAGCCCCTGGCCGCCGTGCTGCAGCAGCGAGGCGCGGGCCGAACGCAACAACGTCGGAGAGTCGCCGACTCCTGCGACGTCGACCAGGTGGCTGAATGCGCCAAACGGGATCTGGCTGGCCGAAGCGGTACCGGCCAGCCATTGGACCGACGCGCCGCCGTGTCGCTGAGCAAACCGTTCGACGGCGTGCCGAGCAAGCACTGTTTTGCCGACTCCTGCCGAGCCGGCAAGCACTGCGCCCAGTCGATTCTTGCTTTTCAGCGTCGACTCCAAAAGGCCCAGCGACTGCCCACGCGGGACTGTGCGCCATTCAATGGCCATTCGCGGATCTTAAGACGCCCAACCTGTTTTCTCGTTGCATACGAGCAAACTGTGGCGGACATCGCGCCCAGGGGCTGACCTGCGGCGCCTCGAAACAGGTAGTGCACTACGCGTGTTTTGCGGGGCTGTGCGTCCCTACCCTGCGGAGACGGAGCAAACTCCGTGACCTTGTTTAGGAGCTGACAGGAGATGAACGCGTTGGGCGCAGCAAGATACATCGAGCGGGCGGGGGCAGTTGCGGTCGCATTGGGGGTGGCAGTCGTGATGTCGGCAGAACCAGCGGCGCACGCCGGCCGCGGCCTGCGTGCCGCGATCGCCCCCGGCGGCATCGCGCTGTTGCCCCCGGTCACGCTCGCGGCGACGGCGCCTTCGGAGGAACTCGAGGAGATGTCCGCGCCCGACCAGATGTCGACGTCGGGAGGCTGGGTGGGCGTCGTCTCGGCCATCCTCGTGGCGTTGGGGCGTCGGACCTCGGCGAGTACCAGCTCCCGATCGGCGTCGGGTCCGTGGCTGATGGACCTGGTGAGGTCGGTTTTCCAGCGCCCGGAACCAAGTGAGGCCCGATCTTCGGCGACGGCGGCCGCCGAGCCTGCGATGACGCTCGACGACGGGCGGGCGTCCATCGCGACGGTGCACACGGTCGCCGGGGTCGGCCCGGTGCGCGATATCGCGCTATCGCCAGATGGTCGGTATGCGTACGTCGTGGCGTCGCGTCTCGATCGGGCCGGCGGCACCGACGCGTGGACGGTGAAGGTTGTCGACACCCAGGCCAACGCAGTGATCAAGACCATCGACGACCTTAAGGACGTCATCCCGACGAGCCTTGCGGCCAGTCCCGATTCGTCTCGGCTCTACGTCGCGGATCGCAATGCCGCGGCCATCAGCGTCGTCGACATCAGGGAGGGCAGCCCGACCCGGAACCGGATCGTGGATTCGCTTCGCCTCGAAGGATCCCTGCCCGTCGACTACGGAAGACCAACGACAATTGCCCTCAGCCCCAACGGATCACGGCTGTATGCGCTGATGACCGATGCCGGTTCCAATCCGGCGGTGCTGATCGTCGATCTGGAGACGCGTGTGTTGGTCGGCGCCGTCTCCGGCGGTGATTCGATAGCGATGTTTTCTGCCGGCGAACGTATCTACGTCTGCGCCGACGACCGTCTCGGACACACCAACGTCACCGCCGGTGTGGTGATCCTCGATGCCGACACGGGTCAAGAACTCGGTTCCTTCGGTCTCAGCGATGCGCCCGCATTCATTCGTCAACCCATCCTGGCGGGCAGTAGCGGTCAGTTGTACCTCGACATCGACGATCTCGACGGCCGCCTTGAGGTGGTGGACACGTCGACACTGAATGTGGTGGCACGGATCGGGATCGACGCGTCGGTGGATCGACAACTGCGCAGTATCCCTGCGGCCGCAGTGCTGAGTCCCGACGGCCGATATCTTTACGTGGCCAACCAGGGTATGCGGCTGTCTACGGACGAGGCGACCGAGGTCGGTTGGGTTTCGGTGGTCGACACGCGACTCAATAAGGTCGTCCACGACATCGCGCTACCCCAAGCAGGTGTCGACCAATTGCAAGGAGCCAACCCACAATTCATCGCGATCAGCCCAGCGGGCGATCGCCTGGTCGTGGTCAACGAGTACGGGATGGCATCGATCATCGACGTCGCGTCGAACACCGTCGTCTGCACCGCGAGACTCGGGCAGTCGACGGACCAGCCACAGGTGGTCGTCGTCAATCCCGCGCGCAACGCGGTCTACGTCGGGACCACCGCGGATGCCGGGCTAACGGTGATTCCGCTGTAGCGGTCGCCGTCGGTCCGCACGCGCATCGCCATGCGGGCGTCTGCCGTCGTTTTCGGGTGCCGCGCGGCGTTCGTGCCACCGCAGCCGGAGCAGCAACAGATGACGGTGCGCCCGGAACCCCGCTGACAGCGGGTCACGCCACACCGGCGTGTGAGCCTTCGCTTCAGGTTCTGTGTGCACGTCCCCATTGTGCCGTCTCGAAGGAACGCGGGCCGGGCTGGCATGCTGCCGCCCAGGTGAACGATCGCAAAACGTTTGTGCCGAAAAGGCGCAGCCAACCGGTCGGTTGACGGGGCCTGCCGGTCCGCTATGCGCCTCTACCACGCAATTCGTGCGACAGCGCCTCCAGCTCGTCGCCGCCTGCCATCTCCTGCGTCAGGTGCTCGAGCGTGATGTCGTCATATGTGCAGTCCAGCTTCTGCGTACCGCGGTTCAGCAGCACGAAGTGGTCGCCCACCATGTGTGCGTGGTGCGGATTGTGCGTGATGAACACAACACCGAAACCGGCTTCCTTCGCCGCGGTGATGTACTTCAGCACCACGCCGGACTGCTTGACGCCCAGTGCTGCCGTCGGCTCGTCGAGAATCAACACGCGCGCACCGAAGAACACGGCCCGCGCGATCGCCACACACTGCTTCTGGCCGCCCGACAGTGAGCCGATCGGCACGTCGACATCGGGCAGGTCGATACCCATCTTCGACAGCTCCGTCAGCGTCGTGGCGCGCATCGCGTTGGAGTCCAATGCCCATGGGAAGCGGCTTTGCCGGATCTCCTGGCCGAGGAAGAAGTTGCGCCACACCGGCATCAGCGGCACAACGGCGAGATTCTGGTACACCGTCGCGATGCCCTTGCCGAGCGCATCTTTCGGAGAGGTGAACTTGATCGACTCGCCGTCGACCAGTAGCTCACCATCAGTCTGCGGGTGGTACCCGGCGATTATCTTGATCAGCGTCGACTTTCCTGCACCGTTGTCGCCGAGGATGCCGGTCACCTCGCCGGCGTGCACCCGCAGCGAAATATCCTTCAGCGCAGTGATATTGCCGTAGGACTTGCCGATGTTCCTCAACTCGACCAGCGGCACCTTGCCGCCAGACGGGGCCTCTTCCACGGGACGATCAACAGTTGCGGTCACGACGTCACCTCTTCGCGGCGTAGTTACGGAAGGCGTTGTTGGCGATCACCGCGAACAGCAACATCACGCCCATGAAGAACTTGAACCAGTCCGGTTCCCAGCCGGCATAGACAATGCCCTGCTGCACCATGCCGAAGATGAACGCGCCGATCGCGGCGCCGATCGCGGTGCCGTATCCGCCTGTCAGCAGGCAGCCGCCGATGACTGCGGCGATGATATAGATGAACTCCTGGCCGACACCCTGACCGGATTGCACAGTGTTGAACGAGAACAGAAGATGCATGCCGGAGAACCAAGCGGCGAACCCGACGAGCATGAACAAGCCGACCTTAACTTTGGTCACCGGAACGCCGACCGCGCGGGCGCTTTCCTCGTCGCCGCCGACGGCGAAGATCCAGTTGCCGACCCGCGTCTTGAACAACACAAAGGTCGCCACGGCGGTAAACAGCAGCCACCACAACACGGTGATGCGCACCTGTACGCCAAACACCGATAATGACGACGCGAACACCGCCTTAGCGGAATCCCAGCCCTGCATGTCGTTCACGCTCGGCGTGGCGACCTGACCCGAGACCAGTTTGGTCACAGCGATGTTGGCGCCGGTCAGCATCAACAACGTACCCAAAGTGATCAGGAAGCTCGGGATCTTGGTCTTCATCACCAGATACCCGTTGAAGAACCCAACCGCCAGCGCCAGGATCAGCCCCAGTCCAGCCCCCGCCCACAAGTTCAGGTGCAGGTTGTAGGCCAACATGGACGCGGCAAGCGAACTCGTGGTGACCGCCACGCCCGCCGACAGGTCGAATTCGCCGCCGATCATCAGCAGCGCGACCGCGCACGCCATGATGCCGATCGTCGAGCTGCCGTACAGCACGGTGGCCAGCGCCTCGGGAGTGCGGAATGGCGGGGCGACGATCGTGAAGAAGATGAAGATCACGATCGCGCCGATCAGCGCACCCATCTCGGGACGAATCAGCAAGCGCTGTATTCGGTTTCGCTCCTTGACCCGCTCGTCGTGGATGACCTTGCGTTCGGAGAGGTCGACCTGTGTACTCATCAGCGGGTTCCGCCCTTCGCATACTCGGCCACGGCGTCGATGTTGGACTTGTCGATGAACGCGGGTCCGGTCAGTGTCGGTTGACCGCCACCGATGACGTTGCCGTTATTGATGTAGAGCCAAAGCGAGTCGACGGCCAGATAGCCCTGAAGGAAGGGCTGCTGGTCCACGGCCCACTGCACGTCACCGTTCTTGATCGCGTCGACGAGCGCGGCGTTCGTATCGAAGGTTTCGACCTTCGCCTTGCTGCCCGCGTTCTTCACCGACTGGACGGCGGTGAGAGCGAAGGGCGCGCCCAGCGTCAACACCGAGTCGATGCTCGGATCCTGTTGCAGTTTCGCGGTGATGGTCGACTCCACCGAAGGCATGTCCTTGCCGTTGACGTTGAGGTTCTCGGTGGCGGCGAATGTGTTCTTGACGCCGGCACAGCGGGATTCCAGCCCGACATGGCCCTGTTCCTGGATTACGCAGATCGCCTTTTTGACGCCGTCCTTGGTCAGCCGGTCACCGGCTGCCTGGCCGGCGATGTACTCGTCCTGGCCGAAGTACTCCTTGACGCCCATCGCCTGCCAGTCCTTCAGCCCCGCGTTGAATGCCACGACGGGTATGCCCTTGGCCTCAGCGGCCTTCACCGCCGCCTGCATCGCGTCGGGCTTGGCCAACGTCAACGCGATGCCCTTGACCCCGCTGTCCACGGCCGTCTGGACCAGGTTGGCCTGATTCGGCGCCTCAGGGTCGTTGGAGTAGCGGAGCTCTAGGTTGTCCTTCTTCGCCGCGGTTTCGGCACCCTTGCGGATCAGATCCCAGAAGGAGTCGCCCGGCACTTCGTGCGTGATCATGGCGATGGTCGCGCGTGGGGTGTCAGCGGTGCCGCCGCCCATTCCCCCGCCGCTTTCCTGAGGCTTGCCCCCGGTGCTAGAACACGACGCGATTCCAACCACGAGCACGCTCGCTCCGGCGATCGCCGCGAGCCGGCTGAACCTCATTGTTTCTCCTCTCGAGTGCGGCGTGACACGCCCCTCATGGATCGATGTAATACGGCTCACACCTGAAAGTCAATAGTTTGTCCTGACATTAGGACTGCATATCAAATGTTAGGGTCGTCCATGCTGGTCAGAGTCAGGGAGGTGACAAAGCCATGAGCGACTTCGAGCTTGCGGTCTGTTCCGAGATGGTCTTCACGGACCTGCCGATCATCGATCGCGTACGGCGCATCCACGACATGGGCTTTGCCGTCGAGATCTGGAGCTGGCACGACAAGGACCTGCAGGCGCTGGCCGACACCGGCGCCCGGTTCTCCTCGATGACCGGCTACCTGCACGGCGATCTGATCGACCAGCAAACCGCCGACGAAGTCGTTCGGACGGCCGAATTGTCGATCAAAGCCGCTGAGACACTTGGTGTTCCGCGGCTAAATCTGCATACCGCCGAGCTGGTGGATGGCAAAGCGGCGCGGCCCCGCTGGCGGGCCACCGGCGAGATGTGGACAACGGCGCTGCGCACGCTGGAGCGCATCGGCGAGCTGGGCGCGGCGGCAGGCGTGACATTTTGCGTGGAGAACCTCAACACCATCGTCGACCACCCCGGAATCCCGCTGGCCCGCGCCAAGGACACCCTCGCCCTAGTGGAAGCCGTCGGCCATCCCAACGTGAAGATGATGCTCGACCTCTATCACGCCCAGATCGGCGAGGGGAACCTCATCGAACTCGTGCGTCGCTGCGGCGACGCGATCGGCGAGATCCAGGTCGCCGACGTGCCCGGCCGGTGCGAGCCGGGCACCGGCGAGATCAACTACGCGGCGGTCGCCCGTGCACTCCGCGACATGGGCTACGCGGGCACCATCGGGCTCGAGGCCTGGGCGTCGGGCGACAGCGCGGCGGCGCTGGCGGCGTTCCGCTCGGCCTTCGCGACCTAGCATCGGTTGTGTGCTCGATCAGCCGTTTGGGCGGCGGACGCTGTTGCGCGGAGCCGGGGTGCTCTGCGCGGCGTCGGCCGTCCTTGGGTCGACGGGATGCGGTGACGACGCCGATGCGTTGACGTTCTTCTTCCAGGCCAACCCCGAAGAGGCGGAAGCCAGGCTGCGGATCGTGGACGCGTTTCAGCGGGCACATCCCGGGATCCGGGTGCGCCCGGTGTTGTCAGGACCGGATCCGATGCAGCAGGTGTCGACGTTCTGCGCGGGTGGCAAGTGCCCCGACGTGCTGATGGCGTGGGAGCAGACGTATGCAGGCCTGGCCGACCGCGGGGTGCTGGCCGACCTCAACGTAATGCTGGCGCGGGACCCCGATTTCGCCACCCAGCTGAAAACCGACAGCATCCGCGACTTGTATGACACGTTCGCATTCGGCGGTGGCCAATATGCGCTCCCCGAACAGTGGTCGGGGAACTTCGTGTTCTACAACAGAACACTGTTCGCCGACGCGGGCTTGCCCGGCCCACCCGACCGTTGGGACCAGCCATGGAGTTTCGCCGAATTCCTCGCCACCGCAACGGCACTGACTAGGCGCGACGGCTCAGGCAACGCCACCCAGTGGGGCTTCGTCGACACCTGGGTCCCGTACTACTCGGCCGGGTTATTCGGCATGAACAACGGCACGCCGTGGTGTCGTCCCCGGACCAACCCGACGCACCTGAATTTCGACGACGACGCGTTCATCGAGGGTGTGCAGTTCTACGCGGATCTGGCGGGCAGGCACCGGGTGGCGCCGAAGGCCGCCGATCAGCAGTCGATCTCCACGATGGACCTGTTCTCTTCCGGAAGGACGGCCATGGCGCTGGGCGGGCACTGGCGATACCAGACATTCAGCCGCGCCGACGGCCTGGACTTCGACGTCACCGTGCTGCCCGTCGGCCCGAAAGGGCACGGCAACGGCCAGTCCAACATCGGCACCACCGGCCTGGCGATCGCCGCAAGCAGCTCCCGCAAGCAACAGGCATGGGAATTCGTGAAGTTCGCGACCGGTCCGGTCGGGCAAGCGCTGATCGCCGAATCGGGTCTGTTCGTGCCTGCACTGACCTCCGCGATCTACTCTCCCGGATTCGCCCACGCCCACACCAGAATTCGCAACCTTTCCGTGCTCACCGACGGGCCGGCTCATTCGGGCTATTTGCCGGTCACGCCGGCCTGGCAGAAGATCGACGCCCTGATGGACCGCGAGATCGGACCCGTGCTGCGCGGTACCCGGCCTGCGACATCGCTGAAGAGCGGCTTGTCCCGCGCCAGCGACCAGGTGCTTGGCGGCCCATGACCTCGATCGACGAGGGGCCAAGGCCGACCAAGCGACGTGCTAGGGCCGGGAAGGCGTTCGTCGCACCCAACCTGGCGGCGATCGCGCTGTTCATGCTGTTTCCACTCGGATTCTCGCTGTACATGAGCTTTCAGAAGTGGGACCTGTTCACGCAGGCGAAGTTTGTCGGGCTGGCGAACTTCCGTCACCTGTTCACCTCCGATCCGCTGTTCGTAACGGCACTGCGCAACACCGTCGTCTACACCGTCGGGACGCTCGTGCCGACGGTGCTCATCAGCCTGGTCATTGCCGCCCTGCTGAACCGGAAACTCAAGGGAATCAGCATTTTCCGCGCTGTCGTTTTCGTTCCCCTCGCAGTGTCCTCGGTGGTGACGGCGGTGATGTGGCAGTTCGTGTTCAATACCGACGACGGGCTGCTCAACACCATGCTCGGCTGGTTCGGGATCGGCCCGGTCCCGTGGCTGCTCGACCCGCGGTGGGCCATGGTCTCGCTGTGCATAGTCAGCGTCTGGAAGAGCGTGCCCTTCGCGACGGTGGTGCTGCTGGCTGCCATGCAGGGCGTGCCGTACACGCTGTACGAGGCCGCCAGGATCGACGGCGCTTCTGAGATGCGGCAATTCGTCTCGATCACCGTGCCGCTGATCCGCGGAGCGCTGTCGTTCGTCGTGGTTATCTCGATCATCAACGCGTTCCAGGCTTTTGACCAGGTCTATGTGCTCACGGGTGGGCACGGCGGACCGGAGACGGGCACGTATGTGCTGGGCATCATGCTGTTCCAGAACGCGTTTGCGTTCCTGGACTTCGGCTATGCGTCGGCCCTGGCGTGGGTGATGTTTGCGATCCTGCTCGGGCTGACTCTGCTGCAGCTTAGGCTGTCGCGGCGCAGGTCGCTGGAGCTGTGATGTCGCATCTGGCACTTGGCGCGAGGCGCAGCGTCGTGAAAGGTGTTGCGCTGTATACCGCGCTGATCAGTATGGCGTGGTGCGCGCTGTTTCCGATTCTGTGGGCGCTCTCGGGATCGTTGAAGAAAGAGTCGGAGGTCGGCACGCCGAGGTTGGTGCCGTCGCACCCGCAGTGGTCCAACTACAGCGAAGTATTCAAGCTGATGCCGTTCTGGCGGATGTTCCTCAACACCGTGTTCTACGCCGGATGCGTGACGGCGGGGCAGGTCTTCTTCTGCTCACTTGCCGGATATGCGTTCGCGCGGCTGCCATTCCGCGGCCGTGACACATTGTTCGTCCTGTATCTGGCCACCCTGATGGTGCCGCTGACGGTGACGGTGATCCCGCAGTTCATATTGATGCGGACGTTCGGGTGGACCGACACACCGTGGGCCATGATCGTACCCGGCCTGTTCGGCAGCGCATTCGGCACCTACCTGATGCGCCAGTTCTTCCGCACGCTGCCAACAGACCTCGAGGAGGCGGCCATTCTGGACGGCTGCACGCCGTGGCAGATCTACTGGCGGATCCTGTTGCCGCAGACCAAACCAGCCGTCGTGGTGCTCGCAGTACTCACCTGGGTGAACGTCTGGAACGATTTTCTGTGGCCGCTGGTGATGATTCAAACCAAGAGCATCGCGACCCTCAACCTCGGACTGGTATGGATGCAGGGCCAATACGTATCGCGCTGGCCGGTTTTGATGGCCGCGTCCGTCTTGATCCTGCTCCCCTTGTTGCTTGTCTACGCCTTTGCGCAGCAGGCGTTCGTGCGAGGCATCGCTGTCACCGGATTCGGCGGACGTTAGGCGGGGGTACCCAGTGGCATCTGTCAGCTTCGAACGCGCGACCCGGCATTACCCAGGCGCGGCCCGGCCGGCCGTGGATCGACTCGAGCTGGCCGCGGGCGACGGCGAATTCCTGGTCCTGGTCGGCCCGTCGGGCTGCGGCAAGTCCACGTCGCTGCGGATGGTGGCCGGTCTCGAACCGGTGGATTCGGGGCGGATCCGCATCGGCGAGCGCGACGTGACCGCTGCCGACCCCAAGGACCGTGACATCGCCATGGTGTTCCAGAACTACGCGCTCTACCCTCACATGACCGTCGGTCAGAACCTGGCGTTCGCGTTGAAGGTCGGCCGCATCCCGAGGGCCGAGATCCGTAACCGGGTGCTCGATGCGGCGCGGCTGCTCGACCTAGAACCGCACCTGGACCGCAGACCCAAGGATCTGTCGGGCGGACAACGTCAGCGGGTGGCGATGGGCCGGGCCATCGTCCGCCGCCCTGAGGTCTTTCTCATGGACGAGCCGCTGTCCAATCTCGATGCTCAGCTTCGGCTGCAGACCCGTACCCAGATCGCCGCGCTGCAACGCAGGCTTGGCACCACTACGATTTACGTCACTCAC
>JAVXWV010000309.1:0-8679 GCA_032230775.1 Mycobacterium sp.
ATGTTCGGCGCGTGGGGCATCGTGATCGGCCCGGTGCTGATGATTGTCATCGTCACGACCATCAGCGTCTATTTGGCGGTGTACAAGGACGTACCGATGGAAATGCCCGATGATGACGAGGAAAAGCCAAAGCAGCGCAGGCTGCTCGGCTGGTTCGCCCGTCGCGGCGGTAAGAACAAACCGGTCGAAGCTCCGGCTAAACCAGCCTCTCCTTGAGGAATTGGACGACCCGCTTGCGCGCCTCGTAGGCGGGGTGCCCATCCACTTCGCGGACCTCCAAGGTCAATACCGAGTGGGCCATCTTGCCAAAACCGTGCTCGTTGCCCTTCTTCGAGTTGATCTCGATGACCTCGAACGCGTCACCCAGCCGGTCCTTCAGCGTCTTGAAGCGTTCGCCCGGCGACAGCGGATCTTCGCTGAACCGCAGGCCGAGCGCGCACAGTCCCTCGTTGGCGGCTCGCTGTTCGATGACCTTGAGTTCCCCTTCGGACATGCCAGGGTCGCGCTTCATCTTGGGCGTCAACGAAATCGGCGCCGACGGCTGGCTCAGCACAGGCGCCAGCACGCTGTCGTCCACCGCAGCCGCGAGCGCGAACCCGCCCGTGAAGCACTGGCCGATGACGCCGACGCCCTTGCCGGGAGTCTTCTCATTCAGATCGCGCGCGAGCGCACGCAGGTAGTGCGTTACCGGACGGTCGGCGTTGAGCGCGAAGCCTGCGAATTCCCTTGAGATACAGGTACGCATCATGATCGGGATCGCGCCCGGCCTTACCCCCGGCGCCCCTGGGACGCCGAATAGCGACGGGCACGCGACAGTGAACCCGTTGTCCACCAAGTGATTACCCAGGCCCAGCACGCCGGGATGGATTCCCGGCAACTCAGGGATCAGCACCACACCGGGTCCCTCGCCCTTGCGGTACACGTCGTGGGTAAAGCCCTCCGCCGAAAACGGCGAGACGGTCCATCCGGTCAGGTCGGCTTCCGGCGCGGTCATGGCGGCTCCTATTTGGCGGACAGTGGCGACGCCTTCTGCGTCGCCTCGGCCAGCATACGGTACTCATCCGTACCGGCGGCGCCGGTGAGCGCGATCTGTGCCGGGCTCGCGCCATTCAGCCGAGTGGTCCACACCGGCTCCGCCTGCTTGCCGTCGCGTTCGCCGCCTTCGTAGACCACCCATTTCACGCCGTCGACGTCCTGGACCCCCGTCGGATAGAGGTCGGCGTTGATGGAGGCCACCAACTTGTCTTCGTCAGCGTTGCTCTGGGTCAGGCTCAGGTACATCCCGGTGGGAGTCAGATAGCCGACGGTGGAGCTGACGGCGCGGACGTGCTGGCCCGAGGACGGATCGGTACGGCCGCCCTCGATGCCCTTGCGGCCGCCGGAGTTGGACTGCCAGCCGTCGGGCAGCCGCGGCACCCGGATGGGGATCTTGAGGTCGTTGGCGTCGGCCTGCAGCGCGGCAGGAGCGTCATACGTCGGCGTGGGGCCCTTGCCAGGCCCGTTCGGCGCGAACGAGCACATGCCGAGCACTCCTGCCAGCACGATGCAGGCCAAAACGAGGGGCGCGATCGACCAGAACATGTCCCGGCCGTCCTGCAACAACCGCGGCTTAGCCGGCTTGGGGGACGGAGCCGGTTGGCCGGCGACATTGGGACTGGGTTGCGGTTGACGATCCATCATCGCCAGTATCCCAGGTCCCAATCGTCGATCCGGTAATGGGAGAATCGGGCGCATGAGCCCCTCGCGTGGTGAAGCACCCGACCGCAACCTCGCTCTCGAACTCGTGCGGGTCACCGAAGCGGGCGCGATGGCGGCGGGCCGATGGGTAGGCCGCGGCGACAAAGAGGGTGGCGACGGCGCGGCTGTCGACGCGATGCGTGAGCTGGTCAACACGGTGTCAATGCGCGGCGTCGTGGTAATTGGCGAGGGTGAGAAGGACAACGCGCCGATGCTCTACAACGGCGAGGAGGTCGGCAACGGCGACGGGCCCGATTGCGACTTCGCCGTCGATCCGATCGACGGCACCACACTGATGAGCAAGGGCCTGCCGAACGCCATCTCGGTGCTGGCCGTCGCCGAACGCGGCGCCATGTTCGACCCGTCGGCCGTGTTCTACATGAACAAGATCGCCGTCGGGCCCGACGCCGTCGACGCCATCGACATCACCGCGCCGATCGGTGAGAACATCCGCGCGGTCGCCAAGGCCAAGCACCTGTCGGTGTCCGACATGACGGTGTGCATTCTCGACCGGCCGCGCCACGAGAAGCTGATGGCCGAAGTCCGCGAAGCGGGTGCGCGAATCCGGCTCATCACCGACGGCGATGTCGCGGGTGCGATCTCCGCGTGCAGGCCGAACTCTGGCACCGATCTCCTTGCCGGTGTCGGTGGCACACCCGAGGGCATCATCACGGCGGCCGCGATTCGCTGCATGGGCGGCGCGATCCAGGGCCAACTCGCGCCGAAGGACGACGACGAGCGCCAGAAGGCCATCGACGCCGGCTACGACCTTGATCAGATCCTGTCCACCGAGGACCTGGTGTCCGGGGAGAACGTCTTCTTCTGCGCAACCGGCGTCACCGACGGCGACCTTCTCAAGGGCGTCCAGTACTACGGCGGCGGCTGCACCACGCAGTCGATCGTCATGCGCAGCAAGTCGGGCACGGTGCGAATGATCGAGGCGTACCACCGGCTGTCCAAGCTCAACGAATACTCCGCCATCGATTTCACAGGCGACAGCAACGCTTTTCAGCCGCTGCCGTAAATCACCGACACAAGAAGGACAATTTTGTGAGCGTCGACTCAGTCACTCCGGAAGACCAGGAAGTCTCTGAATACCGCATCGAGCACGACACCATGGGCGAAGTCCGGGTGCCAGTCACCGCGTTGTGGCGCGCGCAGACGCAGCGGGCGGTGGAGAACTTCCCGATTTCTGGCCGCGGGCTCGAGCGCACGCAGATCCGGGCACTCGGCCTGTTGAAGGGCGCTTGCGCCCAGGTGAACAAGGACCTCGGCCTGCTCGCGCCGGAGAAGGCCGACGCCATCATCGCGGCCGCAGGCGAGATCGCCGACGGCCTGCATGACGACCAGTTCCCCATCGACGTGTTCCAGACCGGCTCTGGCACCAGCTCGAACATGAACACCAACGAGGTGATCGCCAGCATCGCCGGGCAGAACGGCGTGACCGTGCACCCCAACGACGACGTCAACATGTCGCAGTCGTCCAACGACACCTTCCCCACCGCTACGCACATCGCTGCCACGGAAGCCGCTGTGCGGCACCTGATTCCGGCGCTCGAGGTGCTGCACGAGTCGCTGGCGGGCAAGGCGCGGCAATGGAAGACAGTAGTGAAGTCGGGCCGAACGCATCTGATGGACGCCGTGCCTGTGACACTCGGCCAGGAGTTCGGCGGCTATGCCCGGCAGATCGAGGCAGGCATCGAAAGGGTGAAGGCCACGCTGCCCCGACTGGGTGAGCTCGCGATCGGTGGCACTGCCGTCGGCACCGGCCTCAACGCACCCGACGGGTTCGGTGCGAAGGTCGTCGAGGTGCTGGTGGGTCAGACCGGGCTGGCCGAATTACGCACGGCGGTCAACTCTTTCGAGGCGCAGGCGGCCCGCGACGGACTAGTGGAGGCGTCAGGCGCGCTGCGCACCATCGCTGTCTCACTGACCAAGATCGCCAACGACATCCGTTGGATGGGTTCGGGGCCGCTGACCGGCCTTGGCGAGATCCAACTGCCCGACCTGCAGCCGGGCAGCTCGATCATGCCGGGCAAGGTGAACCCCGTCATCCCCGAGGCGCTCACACAGGTCGCGGCGCAGGTCGTCGGTAACGATGCCGCAGTCGCATGGGGTGGAGCGGCAGGCGCGTTCGAACTCAACGTCTACATCCCGATGATGGCGCGCAACCTGCTGGAATCCTTCAAGCTGCTCACAAACGTCTCAAAGCTGTTCGCCGAGCGCTGCATCGACGGCCTTGTCGCCAATGAGGCGCGCCTGCGCGAGCTGGCCGAGTCCTCACCGTCGATCGTCACCCCGCTGAATTCGGCGATCGGCTATGAGGAGGCCGCCGCGGTGGCCAAGCAGGCGCTCAAGGAGAAGAAGACGATCCGCCAGACGGTCATCGACCGTGGCCTTATCGGCGACAAGTTGTCGCTGGAGGAGCTCGACAAGCGCCTCGACGTGCTGGCGATGGCAAAGGTCAAGGACGGCGACGGATAGGAACCTCTGGCACGCAACGATCAGCGGAGGCTAGCCAAGATTCTTGTCCGATGACTGGGCCGATGGCGAGCCGCCCCCCCGAAGATCGTCTGCGATTTAGCTGAAAGAGGTCACCGTAGATCCGTTGGCTGGAAGTCTTCTAGACATGTCGGGGGTTGGCGCGGAAAGCCGTCCGTTGGAGGCGCGGATTGTGGGCGGCTTCTTGGATTCAGCCGCGTCCGAGCCGTCGGCGTTGTTGATCGAGGGCGAGCCCGGAATCGGCAAGACCACGCTCTGGTTGGCCGCCCACGAGCTGGCACGGGACCGGGGATTCCGGGTGCTGTCGGCGCGCGCCGCTGCGGCCGAATCCGTGCTGGCCTACACCGCCCTTGCCGACCTGCTGGACGGGGTGCCGGCAGCGGCCTGGGCGGGCCTGCCCGAACCTCAGCGATCCGCGGTTGACCAGGTGCTGCTGCGGACGGACAACGGCTCGGCCACCGATCAACGCGCCGTTGCCGCGGCGTTCCTGTCGGTCGTCGAGTACCTCGCCGACGAGGGGCCGCTGCTGGTGGCGATCGACGACCTGCAGTGGATCGACCCGTCGAGCGCACATGTGGTGGCATTCGCGGCGAGGCGGCTCTCCGGACCGGTAGGAATCCTTGGCACTGTGCGTACCAACGCAGGCGGCGGCACCGCAGGCGCCTGGCTGCAAATGCCGCGACCCGATGCAGTGAACCGAATTCGGTTGAGTCCGCTGGGCATTCATGACCTACACGCTGCGGTTTCGACACGCCTGCGGCGACCGTTCTCCCGTCCTGCGATGGGGCGGATACATGCGTTGTCCGGCGGAAACCCCTTCTACGCAATCGAATTGGCACGAGCGATCGCTGAGCGCACCCCGGGCGCGGCGATGTCATTGCCACGCACGCTCGCCGAGGCCGTAAGGGCCAGGATCGGCAGCCTGGATCCCGGCGTGCACGATGCGCTGCTCGCCGCGTCGTGCATGGCTGCGCCGACAGTGGAGCTGGTGTCAAGCGCGACGATCGGCGACGACGACCTGTTGGTCGAGCTGCTCGAGAGCGCGGAAAGCAAGGGCATCATCGCGATCGACGGCAACCGGATCCACTTCGCCCATCCCCTGCTCGCCAGGGGTGTGTACACCGAGGCCGCGCCGGCCCAGCGCCGAACGATGCATCGCCGCCTCGCCGACATCGTCGACGAGCCCGAGCTGCGGGCACGCCATCTCGCATTGGCCGCGACCAGCGGTGACCAAGTCACCCTGCGGGCGCTCGATACAGCGGCGGAGTCAGCACGAACCCGCGGGGCACCAGCGGCGGCCGCCGAGCTGATGGACCTGGCGATCGGTCTCGGCGGCGACACCGCCGATCGTCGACTCCGTTCTGCCCTACACCATTTCGACGCGGGCGACCAGCAGGAGGCGCGCGCTGTGCTCGAGGAGACCATCGCGCGACTCGAGCCCGGCGACCGGCGTGCAGAGGCGTTGACCCGGCTCGCCGTCGTGCGACTATACGGAGACGGCTTCTTCGAGGCCGCACGCTTGCTGCAGCGCGCGCTGACCGAGGCGGATGACGGCAGCCCGCTGCGAGTGCAGGTGCTGATCACGTTGGCCTTCGCGTTGCTCCACGCCAACCAGCCCCAAGCGAGCGCGCAACACGCCGAGGAGGCCGTCGCCCAAGCCGAGCGCCTCGACCAACCCCACTTGTTGGGTCTTGCGCTCGGAATGCAGGCGACGTTGCGGTTCCTGTGCGGGAAAGGTTTCGACGAGGCGCTTATCGATCGGGCTGTGGCGCTGGAAGATCCGGACGTCTTCACACCGTTGGTGTTTCGGCCATCCGCTCAGCGCGCCCTGTTGCTGGAGTGGACGGGCCGCCTTGATGAAGCTCATAGGCTCTTACACGGCATCCGGCGTCGCTGCTTGGAGAAGGGCGAGGAAGGCGAGTTGGTGTTCATCGCCCAGCACGTGGTGCTCACCGACATATGGCGCGGCGACTTCGGCGAGGCCGCTCTGGTCGCCGAGGACGTCATGGAGCGGGCCCGCCAGATCGGCGGCGACACCCCGCTGTTCCTGGCGCTCGGGCTACGGGCGAAGCTGGCAGCGTATGCGGGCCGGGAAGCCGACGCCAGGAGTGCCGCCGAGGAGGCCCTCGAAATCAGCAGGCGCACAGGGTCATTCCGGCTGGCGGACCGGATCGTTGGCGCGCTCGGATTCCTGGAAGTCTCGCTGGGTCGTAGCGAGGCCGCGATCGCGACGCTGCAGCCGCTGCTGAACAGGTTCGATCCGGCGTCGACACCGACCGAACTTCCCAATGCCGTGTTCTTGGCGGACGCCATCGAGGCCCTGATTGAAGTGGGCCGAAGCGCCGAGGCCGAGCCCCTCATCGGCGCCCTCGAGCGCAACGGAAAGCGGCTGGACCGCCCGTGGATGCTGGCCGTCGGCGCCCGTGGCAGAAGCATGCTGCTGGCCGACCAGGGTGACCTCGATGCCGCGACCGCGGCCGCCGAACGTGCGATCGCCGAGCTCGACCGGCTGCCGATGCCGTTCGAGCGCGCTCGAACGCTGTTGCTTCTCGGCCAATTGCGGCGGCGGCAGCGCAGGAGGGAGGCTGCAGCGGCAAGCCTCCAGGAAGCCACGGACATCTTCGAGCGACTGCACGTGCCGCTGTGGGCCGACCGCGCCCAATCCGAACTCGCCCGTGCGAACGTCGCTCAGCGCCGCAGCGGGCAGCTCACGCCGTCCGAGCAACGGGTCGCCGACCTCGCAGCGTCGGGCATGAAGAACCGCGACGTCGCGACCGCGCTGTTCATCAGCCCTAAGACCGTCGAGGCGAACCTGGCCAGGATCTACCGCAAACTGGGCATCAAGTCGCGCGCCGAACTCGGCCGTCATATGGGTACGGCCTAACCGGTCAGAAATAGGGAAACACCCTATTTCTCAGCGCTCTTGATCGAATTAGCGTCAATCCGGGCCATGCCCGTCAAGCACTCGGAGGAGGATCGGTGACCGTAACCCTAGACCCGGCCACCCGTAGCCCAGCGACGCTGGTGACGACGGCTGCAAGCCAACCGGCGTTGCGCACCGGCTTTGCGATGTTGGCTCTGGTCTCGCTGCTGGACCTGCCCAAAGCAGACCCGGCCGACCGCGTGGTGGCGCTGGGCGGCGCAGCGGCCGCGGGGTGGTTCCTGGTCCGGGGCCGCCGCCGCTAAGCCCCGTTGTTGGGGCCGCCGGAGTTCTGGTTCGGGATGTCGGTGATGGGGAAGTTCGGCATCGGTTTCGGCGACGGGGTGTTCGGCAGCGTCGGGATTTCAGCAGGCGGGATGTCGGTGATGTCGTTGACCGGTGGGCCGTTGTCCCGGCTGCCGTAGCTACTGCCAGGCTCGCGAGGTCCGAGTAGCTGGCTCACGGTCACAAGGTGATAGCCGTTTCTCTTGAGCACCGGGACGAACTGATACACCAGATCCACAGTGCTGGAATAGGTGTCGTGGAACAGCACTACTGAGTTCGGCTTGATCTGCGTCATCAGCATGTAACGGGTCGCCGCGGTGTTGGAGTCGTTGGCCCAGTCGAAAGGGATGACGTCCCAGTTGATGTCGGCCATGCCCTGCTGTTTGGCGGCCGCCAACACATTGTCGTTGATCAGACCGCCTGCGGTGCGAAGCAGCTTCGGGGTCTGACCGGTCGCGGCGGTGATAGCGTCGTTTGCTTTCGATATCTGGCTGGGGATGTCTTCCGGCGGGATCGTGGTCATGTTCGGGTGTTCCCACGTGTGGTTGCCAACCTCCATGCCCGCGTCGGCGACCCGCTTGGCGCCTGCGGGGTTGGCCGCGACCTTGTTGCCGATCAAGAAGAACGTCGACTTGGCGTCGTTGTCGTTGAGGATCTGCAGCAGCCGGTCGGTGAACGGGCTCGGCCCGTCGTCGAATGTCAGCGCAACGCATTTGACCTGCGAGCAGTCGACGTTGTCGGCGCTGGCCCGTCGGACGTGGCCGGTGAGCCCGCCGACGATCAACACCGTGGCGGCCGCGAGCACGCCGAGGACGGTTCTGGCGTAGCGCCAGCCCTGGCTGTCGGGTCTCTTCGGCACCCAAACAGCCTACCGACTGGTGATTTCGGCGTGCTGAGTCGCGCTGAGCGCGACCAGCCACGCCGAAATCACGTCACGGAAGCGCGCTTGGGCTGATCTCCTCGAGCATCTCGGTGACCAGCGCCGCGATCGGCGAGCGCTCGCTGCGCAGCAGCGTGATGTGCGCAAACAACGGGTGGCCCTTGAGCTTCTCGATCACCGCGGCCACGCCGTCGTGGCGCCCCACCCGCAGGTTGTCGCGCTGGGCGACGTCGTGGGTGAGCACCACCCGCGATCCGGCGCCGAGCCGGGACAGCACGGTCAGCAGCACGTTGCGCTCCAGCGACTGCGCCTCATCGACGATGACGAACGAGTCGTGCAGTGAGCGGCCGCGGAT
>JAVXWV010000386.1:0-3592 GCA_032230775.1 Mycobacterium sp.
GTCGTCGACAAGCTCACCACCGGTGACCTCAATGACGGCAAGTTCGTCGCGGGCACCGGCACCATCGACAGCGACGGCAAGGTCGGCTCCATCGGCGGCATCACCCACAAGATGCTGGCCGCCCGCGAAGCAGGCGCAACCGTCTTCCTGGTGCCCACCGACAACTGTGACGAGGCCAAGACGGCCCACGAGGACGGCCTGCAGCTGGTCAAGGTCGACACCCTGGGCCACGCCGTCGATGCGCTGCACGCACTTTCCGCCGGTGGCGAACCTCCCCGTTGCTGAGAGATTGCCGTGCGGCGGATGCGTAGAGTTGGGGGCCAAGTCCTCGATAGGCGTTTGAGAACCCAAGACTGGAGTTGACGAGTGGGTATGCGGCCCGCGGCGCGAATGCCGAAGCTGACACGACGTAGCCGGATTCTGATCGCGGTCGCCCTGGCCGTCGTGCTGCTGTTGCTGTTCGGCCCTCGCATAGTCGACGCATACGTGGACTGGCTGTGGTTCGGCGAGCTCGGCTACCGCTCCGTGTTCACCACCAAACTGGTCACCCGGCTGGTCGTTTTCCTGGTGGCAGCGGTACTGATGGCCGGCATCGTGTTCGCCGCGCTCGCACTGGCCTATCGCATGCGGCCGGTGTTCGTCCCGACCACTGGCCCCAACGATCCGGTGGCGCGCTACCGGACCGCGGTCATGAGCCGGCTGGGCTTGATTGGCATCGGCGTGCCGGTGGTTATCGGCGTCGTCACCGGCTTCATCGCCCAGACGGACTGGGACCGCGTGCAGTTGTTCATCCACGGCGGCAGCTTCGGGATCGCCGACCCCCAGTTCGGCAAGGATCTCGGCTTCTACGCGTTTGACTTGCCGTTCTACCAGTTGGTGCTGGGCTATCTGTTCGCGGCGACGTTCATCGCGTTCATCGCCAACCTGGCGGCCCACTACCTGTTCGGCGGTATCCGCCTGGCCGGCCGCAGCGGGGCGTTGAGCCGCTCGGCGCGTATCCAGCTGATCACTCTGCTGGGCCTCCTGATGCTGCTCAAGGCGGTGGCGTACTGGATGGACCGCTACGAGCTGCTGAGCAATACCCGGAAAGGCAAGCCGTTCACCGGTGCCGGCTACACCGACATCAATGCCGTGTTGCCAGCCAAGCTGATCCTCATGGCGATCGCGGTGATCTGTGCGCTGGCGGTGTTCTCCGCAATTGTGTTGCGCGACTTGCGTATTCCGGCGATCGGCGTGGTGCTGCTGCTGCTGAGCTCGCTGATCGTGGGTTGGGGCTGGCCGCTGGTCGTGGAGCAGATCAGCGTGAGACCCAATGCGGCGCAAAAGGAAAGCGAATACATCAGCCGAAGTATCATGGCGACCAGGCAAGCCTACGGCTTAACGGACGACGTGGTCACCTACCGCGACTACAGCGGCAATGCGCAGGCCACCCCACAGCAGGTGGCCTCGGACCGGGCGACGACGTCGAACATCCGGTTGCTTGACCCGACGATCGTCAGCCCGGCGTTCACCCAGTTCCAGCAGGGCAAGAACTTTTACAACTTCCCCGACCAGCTCTCGATCGACCGGTACAACGGTCCCGACGGCAACCTGCGCGACTACGTGGTGGCCGCCAGGGAACTCAACCCGGACCGCCTGATCGACAACCAACGCGACTGGATCAACCGGCACTCCGTCTACACCCACGGCAACGGCTTCATCGCCTCGCCCGCCAACACCGTCCGCGGTATCGCCAACGACCCCAACCAGAACGGCGGCTATCCGGAGTTCCTGGCCAGCGTGGTCGGTGCGAACGGCGGCGTGATCTCGCCCGGGCCGGCCCCGCTTGATCAGCCTCGTGTCTATTTCGGTCCGGTGATCGCCAGTGCGGCGGCCGATTACGCGATCGTCGGAAAGAACGGCGCCGATCGCGAATACGACTACGAGACGAACACAGAGACGAAGAACTACACCTATGAAGGCAGCGGGGGTGTGGCGGTTGGCAACTGGCTGGCCCGTACCGTGTTCGCCGCCAAGTTCGCCGAGCGAAACTTCTTGTTCTCCAACGTGATCGGGCCCAACAGCAAGATCCTGTTCAATCGTGACCCGGTGCAACGCGTGAAGGCGGTGGCGCCATGGCTGACGGCCGATACCAACGTGTACCCCGCGATCGTGAACAAGAAGATGGTGTGGATCGTCGATGGCTACACCACGCTGGACAACTACCCGTACTCCGAGCTGACGTCGTTGTCGTCGGCCACCGCCGACTCCAATGAGGTTGCCGTCAACCGGTTGGCGCTCGACAAGCAGGTGTCCTACATCCGAAACTCGGTGAAAGCCACCGTCGATGCCTACGACGGCACCGTCACTCTGTATGAGCAGGACGAGAAGGATCCGGTGCTGCAGGCGTGGATGAAGGTGTTCCCTGGCACGGTCAAGCCCAAGAGCGACATCTCGCCCGAGCTGCAGGAGCACCTGCGCTACCCAGAGGATCTGTTCAAGGTGCAGCGCTCGCTGCTGGCCAAGTACCACGTCAACGATCCGGTGACGTTCTTCTCAACTTCGGACTTCTGGGACGTGCCGCTGGATCCCAACCCCACCGCGAGCAGTTATCAGCCGCCGTACTACATCGTCGCCAAAGACCTTGCGTCCAATGACCATTCGTCGTCATTCCAGCTGACCAGTGCGATGAATCGGTTCCGGCGCGACTTCCTTGCCGCCTACATCAGCGCCAGCTCTGATCCTGCGACCTACGGCAAGATCACGGTGCTGACGATTCCAGGTCAGGTGAACGGCCCGAAGCTTGCCAACAACGCAATCACCACCGATACTGCGGTGTCGCAGGATCTGGGTGTCATCGGCCGCGACAACCAGAACCGGATTCGATGGGGCAACCTGCTGACGCTGCCGGTGGCCGAAGGCGGCCTGTTGTATGTGGAACCGGTCTATGCCTCGCCCGGAGCGAGTGATGCGGCGTCGTCGTACCCGCGCCTGATCCGCGTCGCGATGATGTACAACGACAGGGTCGGCTACGGCCCGACCGTTAGCGATGCACTGGACAAGCTGTTCGGTCCAGGGGCAGGAGCCACTGCGACCGGGCCTGCACCGGTCGCTGGGGGGCCGGGGAACGGGCAGCCTCCCGCCGCGTCGCCACCTGCCGACGGCCAGCCTCCAGCCGCACCGCCGCCGAGCCAGGGCCAGGCGCCCGAGGTGCCCGTCCCGATCGCGGCTCCGCCGGGTGGCGGCTCGGCGCAGTTGTCGGCGGCCAAAGCCGCAGCGCTGCAAGAGGTCAACTCCGCGCTGGACGCGGTGCACCAGGCACAAACAAGCGGCAACTTCGCCCAGTACGGCCAGGCGCTGCAACGCCTCGATGACGCGATGAACAAGTACACCAACGCCCAGTAACTTCCGCGAGCGTGCGTGTCTGCCCGCAGACTCGCCGCGAAGCCCGGGCATTTTGCGCACGCTCGCGGCGTCGGGCTGGCGATTTGGAAGTGAGGCGCCACGTTCGGTAACCTGGCGTTTACCCATCGCGGGGTGGAGCAGCTCGGTAGCTCGCTGGGCTCATAACCCAGAGGTCGCAGGTTCGAATCCTGTCCCCGCTACCAGCGAA
>JAVXWV010000351.1:0-3433 GCA_032230775.1 Mycobacterium sp.
AGCAAATTGGCGACAGGATGGTGGGCTAGCAGATGGCCGGATTGCTCGAAGACAAAGTTGTGGTGATCAGTGGCGTCGGACCCGCCCTCGGCACCACGCTCGCGCGCCGATGCGCCGAGGCCGGCGCCGACCTGGTGCTGGCGGCGCGCACGGTGGAACGTCTCGAGGATGTCGCCAAGCAGGTCACCGACGTAGGGCGTCGCGCGGTGTCGGTCGGCACCGACATCACCGATGAGGGACAGGTGAATAACCTCATCGAGGAGACACTCAAGGCGTACGGCCGGGTCGACGTGTTGATCAACAACGCGTTCCGGGTGCCGTCGATGAAACCCTTCGCCAACACCACGTTCGATCACATCCGAGAGACCATCGAGCTCACCGTGCTCGGCGCGCTGCGGCTGATCCAGGGCTTCACCCCTGCACTCGCCGAGGCGAAGGGTTCGGTGGTCAATGTCAACTCGATGGTGGTCCGGCACTCCGACCCCAAGCAGGGCGCGTACAAGATGGCCAAGTCGGCATTGTTGGCGATGTCGCAGTCGCTGGCCAGCGAGCTCGGCCCGCAAGGCATCCGCGTGAACTCCGTTCTGCCCGGCTATATCTGGGGCGGCACGCTCAAAGGCTACTTTGAGCACCAGGCAGGCAAGTACGGAACGACCGTCGACGAGATCTACAAGGCCGCCGCAATCAACAGCGACCTCAAGCGGCTGCCCACCGAGGAGGAAGTCGCCTCAGCGATCCTGTTCATGGCCAGCGATCTGTCGAGCGGAATCACCGGGCAGGCGCTCGACGTCAACTGCGGAGAATATAAGGCCTGAGCCATGACGCGAAGGCGAGCGCGAGTGAGGATCGCAGCGAGGGACGAGCGAGGACCGGAGCGAGCGGGAGTCGAGCCATGAGCACAGCCAGAACCGATGTCGGCACCGTCGACGACCTGCACGCTTCGGCCGTGAAGGCGTGCGGACTCGACGATTTCGGCGTCGACGACGACAACTACCGCGAAGCCCTCGGGGTGCTGCTGGAGTCCTTCCGGCGTGACGCCGATCTGACCGAACTCGGCAGCAAGATGAATCGGTTCTTCGTAAGGAATGCCCTGGTGGCTCGTTTAGTTTCAGAGGCCGCGTGGAAGCAGTATCCGCAGCACGCCGACGTGGCCATCGAGCGGCCGATCTTCGTCACCGGGTTGCCGCGTACTGGCACCACCGCGCTACACCGGCTGCTGAGTAACGATCCGCGGCACCAGGGTCTTGAGCTGTGGCTTGCCGAGTTCCCGCAACCGCGACCGCCGCGTGAAACCTGGTCGGGGAACCCGGTTTTCCGGCAGCTCGACGCGCAGTTCACCAAGGCGCACGACGAGAACCCGGACTACACCGGGTTGCACTACATGACTGCCGACGATGTCGAGGAGTGCTGGCAGCTGCTGCGGCAGTCCCTGCACTCGGTGTCCTACGAGACCTTGGCGCACCTGCCGACGTACTCACAGTGGCTGGCCGAGCAGGACTGGACGCGGTCGTATCAGCGGCACCGCAAGAACCTTCAGCTGATCGGGTTGAACGACGCCGAGAAGCGGTGGGTACTGAAGAACCCCAGTCACCTGTTCGCACTCGACGCGGTCTTCGCGACGTATCCCGATGCGCTGGTGATCCAGTGCCACCGGCCAGCCGAAACCATCATGGCGTCGATGTGCTCCCTGGCGCAACACACCACCGAGGGCTGGTCCAACACGTTCGTCGGCGCGACAATTGGCCAAGACTCGCTCGAGACCTGGGCGCGCGGGCTGGAGCTGTTCAATGCCGAACGCGCCGAACATGATTCGGCTCAGTTCTATGACATGGACTACTTCGCCTTCATCGCCGATCCCGTTCGGGAGCTAGAAGCGATCTACCGCCACTTCGGCATCGACTTCACCGACGCGGCCCGCGCGACCGCGGAGGAGACGCACGCCGAGAGCAAGAAGGGTCCGCGCGCGCCCAAGCACACTTACTCGCTGGCCGATTACGGCCTGACCGACGAGCAGGTGAAGGACCGCTTCAAGGGCCTGTGAGTCGCCGCCGTGGCGGGTTCACGCCGTCGTATTGGCCAGTTTCTCAATCCGTTTCAACGCATCCTGAGCCAGCGACAACACGTCGTAGCCATTGACAAGTGCACATGTCGAGATCCTGACGGCCGCGTTGTGCACGGCAACGAATGCGTTGTCACAGGCCCAGTCGGCGCTCGTGAAGGACCAGAGCACGATGTCCGGCGAACCGGAATCCACGGGGGGCAGGAGCCTGAAGTGGTACTCGCGAGCCCGCATGTCGGTGACGGTGAACGGAACGTCGCGGCAGGATTCGATGGCGCGCTTTGCCTCCGCTAACGCCCTTTTCGGGTCGAACGTGGCGCGGTAGACGCCGGTTGCCTCGTCGATGATCACGCCCCGACCGTCGTCGGTGACCCAATGCCCACCGTCGGTCGCCGCCGGGTCGAGATCGAAGATGAGGGGCGGATCCACTTCACGCGCCATACCATCGCATTCTTCTGGCGTGACGGTGATGAACTGATTGCCGTCCTTGTCTTGGACACTCGGGCTGAGGAGATCTCCGACCTGTAGTGCGGTTATGGGCGCGACCGGCGACTCGGGCTGCGGCCGCGGCGAGTCAATTACCTGCGTGCAGCCCCCGAGGACGAAGCCGAGCGTTAGCGCTAGCGCGCTAGCCGTCGCCGGGCGAGGGCGCACTAGAGACTTCTTCCAAGCACCCTTCTGCCACAGCGTGTTTGATGCTGTCGGCAAGCCTCGGGCAGGTCCTGGCGCGGGCGGATTCGCCGCCGGACTGCCGAATCTCGGTGAAATACGCGCAGCGCTGGGAGGCCTCGGCGTTCCACTGCACGCTCGTGTGCGCGGGGCCGAGCTTCTTGACCTGCACCGCGGAATGACAGAACCGGCAGTCGACCGACACCAGTCCGGAGGTCAGGTACCGTTCGCGGTCGCGCAGCGTTGCTTCGCGCACCGCAGCGGCGCGGTCCGGATCGGACACGAAATCCGGTGCCCCGGAAAAACTCCGAGCACGAATCTCCGTATTTTGACCGCTATGGTCGTGCTCTTCCTGATCGTCGTGTGCGCCGTAGAGCCTCAGCATCGACCGGGCCAGCTGGTCGACGTCCGGGGCTTCTGGGACTTCCCTGCGGGCGGTCATCACGAAACCTGTGTCGGCTGTCCTTCTGATTTCTCGTCGGCCTGCTTCTTGAGGTTCTCCTCGACCTCGACGTTCCACTTCTCGTTGGCTGCGGTGGTGTCGATCTCGATCTCGAAGCGGTCGGTCATATCCGGCGAGACGTCAGCCACATCCACATAGAACTGCTGATACCAGCGGCGCATCTGATAGACGGCGCCGTCCTCCTCGACCAGCAGCGGATTGTCGATGCGCGTCTTGTGCTTCCAGATCTCGACGTCCTGCAG
>JAVXWV010000396.1:0-3692 GCA_032230775.1 Mycobacterium sp.
ACAGCACCCGCATCTGAGCGTAGGCGGCGTCGACCTGATCGGCGAGCGCGCGGAACTGCTCACGCGCCGCCTCTACGGTGACGAATTCGGCCATGCCCCAACGCTATCGAACATATGTGCCAAACACGCCCGGCCAACACCCAACCTGTGGATCAAAACCCAACTGTGGATAACCCGCAACCACCCCACCAAAAATGTCGGACCCACATGCTAAGCGCTACGCCGCGCACGGAATGGTCGCCGCCAGCGACGTGCCGGCACCGGCCGGGCTGCTGACCGACAGGTGACCGCCGACCGCTTCGACGCGGTCGACCAGACCGATCAAACCGGATCCGTTCGCCGGGTCGGCGCCACCGGCCCCATCGTCGGAGATCGTCAGGTCGAGTTGTCCATCGGCGGCTTTCACTCTCACCTTGACCTCGGCCGCATGCGCATGCCGAGCCGTGTTGGTAAGCGCCTCGGCCACAACGTAATAGGCAGCGACCTCCACCCGGTCGGGTAGCCGGCCTTCGACGTCGACGTCGAGGTCTACGGGAACCGCCGAGCGGCATGCCAGCGACCGCAGCGCAGGGCCGAGCCCGCCCTTGGACAGGATCGCGGGATGGATGCCTCGAGAGATCGCACGCAGCTCCTCGGACGCATCGCCGAGGCCATGGACGATCTCGGCGAGCTGTTCCCTGACCGCGTCCTGACCCGCTGGCAACGAAACCTCAGTCATGCGGGCCTTGAGGGCAAGCGACACCAGGCGCTGCTGCGCCCCATCGTGCAAATCCCGCTCCAACCGCCTGCGGGCGTCGTCGGCAGCGGTGACGATGCGCGCCCGGGATGCGTTGAGGTCTGAACGAGCCTGTGCGTTGGCGATGGCCATCGCGACCAGTTCAGCGAAGTCCATCAGGCGTGCCTCGGTGTCGGCTGGAAACGGTTGGGCAAGGGAGGAACTCACGACGGCCACGCCCCATTCCTGCCCGTCGACGACGATCGGGGCGACCCGGCCCTCGCGCAACACTCTCGCCGCGCCGTCGTCGCCCGAGAGCGAGAAGTTTTCGCCGACCGACATCGGCTGCACGCTGGATTTGTCGTGGACCGCAACCAGCACGGCGCTGCCGTCGGGTTCGTAACGAAACAATGCGCTGTGCGTGACGCGAAGCGCGTGCGCCAACTCCTTTGTCACCGTGGAGAACACGTCTTGCGGCGGTATCCCCTGGGCCACTGCGGTCGCGACGCGTCGCAGCGCAGCCTGACGCTCGGCGCTGCGCTCGGCTTCTGCCGCCCGTGCCCTGGCCACCCCGGCCAGGCTGTTCGCCATCAACGTCACGACGAGGAACACACCGATCACCACCCAGTTGCGTAGCGACGTGGGATCGAAGGAGTCGTTCGGCCAGTCACGGAAGTATCCCCAGGCCAACGCGCTCACCACAGAAGTCACCGCGGCTAGGGCCGTCCCCCATCCGATCGCGACGACCAGTGCGCCAAGCAGATAGACCACGCCGAAGGTGTCCATCGGGGCAAGCGTCCTGAGCACCACCACGAACAGCGTCTCGACGCAAATCGCGGCGGCCGCGACAAGCAGGCCCAGCCACATCGGTGGTGCGGTCGGGCGCACCAGCACCGACAGCACCCGTCCGCCCATACATCCTGGTTAGCCGCCACGGCTGCAGTACGGCTGTGCGCGCGCTGTGCGGCCGCTGGGACACCCGTCAATGGCCGCTAGCGGTAATCACAAATGGGGGCCACCGTCGACGACGAACGCGGCGTAAACCGCGATCGTGGACAACGATGAACACCACCGGCACACGCCTGCTCCGCAGCGTCGTCACGACCGCGGTGCTGGCCGCCACTGCGGTGGTGGTCGCCTGGCAGGTCCTGTTCACGAGCCCCGCTATGGGGGTTAACCGGTATGCGCCTGGTCGGGTTTCCAGCACCTCCATTGGGGTGCCACCCGTGCAGACAGGCCATCGGCATGCCGTGAGAGTTGTGGGCATACAACAAGATCCGTTGCCGTCAGGAGTGGCGCATGCTCAGTAGTACCGCTACGTTGCACCCCGAGACCGATCGTGCGCTCATGGCGCGGTTCGAGCGTGACGCGATCCCCTTGCTCGAAGGCTTCTACCCGCAGGCGATGAAGCTGACTCGCGACCGTACGGACGCGGAGGACCTGCTGCAGGAGACCGCGGCCAAGGCGTTTGCCGGGTTTAACGGGTTCAACGACGGCACCAACCTCGGCGGCTGGTTGTACCGGATTCTGGTCAACACCCACATCAGCGGGTACCGCAAACAACAGCGGAGGCCGATGCAGTGGCTGACCGACGAGATCACGGACAGCCAACTGGTCGCCGAGGCCGGGCACACGTCGAGCGGGCTCCGCTCCGCTGAGGATCAGGTGCTGGAGCTGTTGGGTGACAACGACGTCAGGGCAGCGATGCAGAAGCTTCCCGAAAAGTTGCGCACGGCAGTCTATTACGCCGATATCGAAGGCCGCCGGTTCAAGGAGATCGCCGAGCTCACCGACGTCCCGATCGGAACGGTGATGTCGCGGCTGCATCGCGCGCGGCATCGGCTGCGGGGCCTGCTGGCCGACGTTGCCAGGGAGCGCGGCTACGGCTTGACCGACGTCGCCTAGCGGGGCGGATCACCCCGCCAAGCAAAGCTGTTGACGTATTTGCCCATGTCCAAAGCGATCTGGAGACTGGCCCCCGACGGTTTGCCGCTACCGGAGTCCGGGCCGAACGGACGGAACGGGCCGACCGCGGCGGCGACGAGTGCCAGGTCGTTCTTCACCGCGACCATCACCAGTACCCGCATCTTCATGTAGCTGCTGTTGGAGCCCTGCGGCCAGCAGTCGGCGGCCTCGCCGTATCCCGGGTAGTAGCCGACCATCGCATTGGGGATCAAATACGCGGTGCGGGTGTCCGGAAAGGTCTGCTTGATCAAGTCCTTCGCGATCTGCTCAGGCGACCGATTGCCGGCGGGCTGGCTGAACAACTGCATCGTGCCGCCGTCTCCTGCAAGCAGATCCGCCGTTATCCCGTTGGGCTTGCTGGTGATTTTGTATGCCGCACCCTCGGCAGGATAGGACACGGAGAACGAGCCGTCGGGCGCGGTAAACCTCGGATTGATCTCCACGGGCGTGCCGGTCGGCGGGCGCCCACAGTCGGGCGGGCACGCGTAGCGCACCGGCGGCTTGGTGATCATCGACGAGACGCCGACCAACGCGACAGCGACTACGGCGATCGCGCTGAACCAGATCAGTAGCACGCGGGCACGCGACGTGCGCACCGGCGCTGCGCTGTACGTTCCTCGCGGCACGGCATAGCCAGGGAAGTAGTCGGGTGTTTGCGTGCTCATGACCCGCCGGACTCCTGGTCGCTGCGCACCGGGCGCAGGTCACGTCGTGCCGACCGTGACGAACGCGACGACGCCCGCGTCGCCACACCGCAAGCGGGGCAGAACGCCATATCGGGAACAACATGTCCGCAATGCGCGCACAGCAGCGGTTCGTCGGACTGGATCTCATCGTGGGCTTCGTGCAGCAGCGCCAGGTGCAACCCGACGCGCAGCAGGAGCAGCGCCACCGCCGCCACGGCGAGGTACAGCACCAACATAAGCACCTGCGGGAAGTGGGCGACGTCGGTCAAGCCCAGGGCCAGGTACACCACCAGCACCATCGCTGCGAACGACACCAGGAGTGCGCG
>JAVXWV010000398.1:0-16859 GCA_032230775.1 Mycobacterium sp.
CTCAACACCAGTCTTCGGGTCGATGCCCGCACCAGACAGCGCGCGTACCAAGGTGCCGTGGCCCGCCGAGCCGACGCTGGCGGACACCTTCTGGCCTGCCAGATCGGTCAGCTTCTGCGCAGGTGAATTGGGCGACACCACAACCATGTTCAGCGCACCCTTGGGGTTATAGCCGGTCACCGAGACGATCTCGGTGCGGGCGCGTTCGTTGGCCTGCGTCTTGGAGCCGTTGATCAGCATCGGGTAGTCACCCATCGAGCCGATGTCGATCTTCTCGGCGAGCATCTGAGCGGTGATCGGCGCGCCGGTGTCGTAGTCCTGCCACGTCACGTTGTACTTGGTACCGGTGCGCGTGGTGATGTCGTTCAGCCGTCGTTCCAGGTAGCCCTGTGCCTTGAGCAATGTGCCTGCGGTGACGGTGTTGATGGTCTTCGACTGGTAGCCGATCACGACATTGACGACGTTGCCTGACGAGTTGGATGCAGAGTCGAGCGAGCAGCCGGAGGCCGCGATGGTCAGTCCGGCGGCAAGAGCGGCGAAGCGGATCAGTTGCTTCTTCACGTGGAGGTCCTCAGCGGATCAAGTAGGGCATGTTGACGGTGACGGCGCCGGTAGGACAGCGGGCGGCGCAGGGCCCGCAGTACCAACACTCATCAACGTGCATGTAGGCCTTGCCGTTGTCCGGGTTGATCGCCAGCGAGTCGAGCGGACAGATGTCGACGCACAGCGTGCAGCCTTCGATGCACAGGGACTCGTCGATCGTCACCGGCACATCGGCCCGGTGGTTGACCAGCGTCATGACTCGCTCCTAATCAGGCTGCCGCGCATGGTGATTCGGTCACCGCGCATTCGGATGTATTCGAGGTCGACTGGCCTGCCGTCGTCGAGGTTGGTCAGTCGTTCCATCATCAGCAGCGCTGCGCCGTCTCGCACCTGCAGCGTCGCCGCTGAATGGGGGTCGGCCGAAAGTGCCTCCACCGCAAGCGTCGCCGAGCCGAGCCGCTGCCCACTGACCTGCTCGATGAGCGCGAACACGTCGTTGGTCTCCAGCGGGTGGCGCAGCACCTCGGCGCCGATATCGGGTGCGAGGTACGTCAGGTCTAACGACAGCGGCAACTCGCCGAGGTAGCGAAGCCGTTCGATGAAGACCACCTTTTCGCCCGGTTCCAGCCCGAGTCGATGCGCGACGGCGGGCGGAGCGGCAAGATGCAGCACCGCCCTGACCTCGTTGCGCACGTCGCCGTAGTCCTTGAACGTCTCCTTCAGTCCGACGAGGGCGTCGAGACCGTGGTCGTACTTGCGGACCGCGACGTGAGTGCCGACCTTTCTTCCGCGGTCGATCAAGCCCTCGGTCTTGAGCACGGCGAGGGCTTCGCGAATGGTGTTGCGGGAGACGAAGAACTCGGCGGCGAGCGCCTGCTCGGTGGGGAGCCCTGCTTCGTATGCGCCTGCGTGGATCTGATGCCGCAGCACGTCGGCGACCTGACGAGCGCGGTCGGCTCGCGGCCGCCGGAGCGGCGTCGGTTCGGCTGACGACACGAAGGACACGGTATGAGCCGCACGAACGGCCCGCAGCACCGTGAAACCTTCCTCGGCGCAGGTTAACTGATTTCGCCGCCACGGATCGGCGGCTACCAGGCGAAAGACGGCACCCTGGCCGCCATTGCGCCACCTGTCCCCGGCGAACAAATTACAATCGCGCTGAGCTAAACCCTCTCCGCGAGCGTGCGTGTCTGCCCGCCGACACGCCGGTAAATGTGAGCGTCCCGCGCACCCTCACGCCGCGCGGGTGTGACGCAACTGCGCGTCGACGCGGGCGACGAACTCCCATGCCCGGTAGCGGACGTCCTCGAACACGATGGAGATGACAACCCACCCGATATCCTGCAGCGCCGCCCGGCGCCTGCGGTCACGTCGCATAGCGTCGGGATCGCTGTGCCAATCGACCCCGTCGTACTCCACGGCGATGCGCTGCTCCGGCCACGCGAAGTCGACGCGTCTGAGCTCCCGGTTGCCGTCGACGATCTCGTACTGCAGCTTCGGGATGGGCAGACCACCGTCGATCATGGCCAGCCGCGCTTCACTCTCCATCGGCGATTCCGCAAGCGGGTCGGCCAGCGCGATCAGTTCGCGCACCGCGACGATGCCACGCCGACCGGCCTGCTCAACAGCAGCCCGCCAGATCTCGCCGCGGCCGCAGGTTTGACTGCGCAACGCCGCATCCAGTGTGGCCAGCGCCCGCGGACGACGAAGTCCACGTGCGACCTCGACTGCGGTCCAGGCCGCAGATGTGACGGGCCGCTCGTCGACCATCACAAGCGGTGCTCCGTCGCGGCGATGCACCACCAAGCCGTCGGCAGATCGGATCTGGCCACCGGGCGGATTGAGCACATGAAGGTCAGCGGTGTTCTCGGTATCGAAGCCATACAATGCGGCGGCGGTACCGAGGCACACCGGCACCCTGGTCCCGCTTGACAGATCCAATCCGCGCAGCCGCAGTTCGTCCGTCGGCTCCCCAAGGCAGTAGACTCCCTGCCACACCCTTTCCAGGACACCGTAATTCACCGCGTTGTCGAATTGACGTCTGGTGATCCGTGTCAGGATCTGACCACTGGTCGCGACGCCGCCTTGCTTGCCGAAGAGCTCCTCGATCTCGGGATTCATGCCAAGGATCATCGAAACCGGACGATCGAGGCGGTACCCCCTCGCCCATCATCTGTGGATAAATGACTGACTGTGCACAGTCAGCGCGCGTGAGCGTGCGTGAAATGCTCACAAATTTCGGCGTGTCGACGTGCAGACACGCACGCTCGCGGAAGTGGGGAGGTACCCCCAGCTCGCGGATGTGGGGCTACTGGATGCACCGCGACAGCACCCGGCCGAACTGCAGAAGGCGTTGCATCTGGGCCAGGCCGCCGTTGTCGACCGATTTCTGGTAGCGGAACGACTCACAGTAGATGTCGGTTTCGGTTGCCGACTTCTGCCGTGACCGGGTGACGAGCTGGGTGTACATCCGCAGCCGTACCTCGGACAGCCGGCGTGTGTCGTCGCCGAGCACCTCATATTCGGCGGTGAGCACGTGGTCGGTGATGGTCGACAGCAGGATGGTTCGGACCGACGCGTTCAGCACACGTCGTTCGCGGTCGTCTGCCGTGGACAGCTCATCGTCGGCGCGCCACATGATCAGACGGTGTCCGTCGGTGAGTATGACCTCCTGCCACAGCGCCTCGCCCCACGAGTCCTCTGTCGACCCACGCGACATGATGAAAGACATGATCGCGGAAAGGTCTATGACCGAACGCAGTTGGTCAATCGCCAGCTCGGGGTCACGCAGGTATACCTTGGCCGCCTCCTCGACACTGGAGTACGGCGCCCAGTCCTGCGGTATGCCCACCTACGTTCCTTCGCTGCCTACAGTGTCTCCGTTAGTCACCCGCATTGCCGATGCGGCCGCCCGGATCTGCGGCGTCACAAGCATCACCTGACCCAGCACACCGTTGACGAAACCCGGTGAGTCGTCGGTGGACAACTGCTTCGCAAGCTCCACAGCCTCGTCGACAGCGACTGGTTCTGGGACGTCGTCGGCATGCAGCAGCTCCCACACCGCGACCCGCAGCACCGCCCTGTCGACGGCAGGCAGCCTCTCCAGCGTCCAGCCCTGCAGGTGGGCCGAGATGAGGTCGTCAATATGCGCGGCATTCTCGGTCACTCCACGTGCCACTGTCACCGTGTACGGGTTGAGCGGCGAGACGTCGGACTCCTTCTCCGCCAAGGCATTTCGCCCTTCGGCGACGTCGGCGGGGGTGATCCCCCTCGCCTCGGCCTCGAACAGCAGGTCGACGGCGCGTTTGCGGGCCTGGTGCCGGCCGCGATCGCCTCGACGGTCAGGCATTCACCCGACCCAGATAACTACCGTCGCGCGAATCCACTTTCAGCTTGTCGCCGGTGTTGATGAACAGCGGGACGTTGATCGTGGCTCCGGTCTCCAGCGTGGCAGGTTTTGTGCCCGCGCTGGACCGGTCACCCTGCAGCCCGGGTTCGGTGTGGGTGACCACGAGTTCTACTGTCACCGGCAGCTCGAGGTACAGCGGCGCGCCGTCGTGGAAGGCCACCTGCACCGGCATGCTCTCCAAGAGGTAGTTGGCGGCATCGCCGACCAACGACTCCGACAGGTGATGCTGTTCGTAGTCCTGGCTGTCCATGAACACGAACTCCGACCCGTCGCGATACAAGTAGGTGGTGTCGCGACGGTCGACGGTCGCGGTCTCGACCTTCACACCGGCGTTGTAGGTCTTGTCGACGACCTTGCCTGACAGCACGTTCTTCAGCTTGGTCCGCACGAAGGCCGGGCCCTTGCCCGGCTTGACGTGCTGGAACTCGATGATCTGCCATAGCTGGCTGTCGATCTGCAGTACGAGCCCATTCTTGAAGTCGGCGGTCGATGCCACGTTCGGTTGTTCTCCTGTTAGACGATGGCCAGTTCCTTGGGGAACCGGGTAAGCAATTCGGGTGTTGCCTCGCCCACGACAAGGGTGTCCTCGATACGGACACCGCCGCGATCGGGCAGATAGACACCGGGTTCCACGGTGACCGCAGAGCCAGCAAGCAGTGTACCGGCGGCCGATGCACTGATTCCCGGCGCTTCGTGGATCTGCAGTCCGACACCGTGGCCGAGGCCGTGGCCGAAGTTGTCGGCATACCCGGCATCGGCGATGACCCGCCGCGACGCGGCATCGACGTCCTTGAGCGACGCCCCCGGCTCCAGGGCTTCGCTGCCGGCCCGCTGCGCGGCGGCCACCAGGTCGTAGATGTCGAGCTGCCATTGCGCGGCAGGCGACAGCACGAACGTGCGGGTCATGTCGGAGTGGTAGCCGCACACCAGGGCACCGAAGTCGATCTTCACGAAGTCGCCTGCCGCCAGCACCGCGTCGGTCGGCCGGTGGTGCGGAATCGCCGAGTTCGCGCCCGTCGCCACGATGGTCTCGAACGAAACCCCGTCCGCGCCGTGGTCGAGCATCAGAGACTCGAGTTCGCGGCCCACCTCTTTCTCCGTCCGGCCTGCGCACAGGCCCCCGCGCTCAACGAGGTCTGCCAGCGCAGCGTCGGCCGCCTCGCATGCCAGCCTTAACAGCGCGATCTCGCCGGCGTCCTTGACCTCGCGCAGCGCCTCCACCGTGCCTGCCGCCCGGACCATCTCAACCCGCTCACCCGCTGCCTTCCGCAGGGCGGCAAATCCGTCGACGGTCACCACGTGGCTTTCAAACCCCAACCGGCGCACCCCTGCCTCGGCTGCGCGCGCCGCCAGATGTGGCCCACACGCGCGCTCGATGACGATCTCGGCGTCGGGGGCCTGCTGCGCGGCCTGGGTGCGATAGCGCCCGTCGGTGGCCAAGACCGGCGTTTCGTTATCGGCGCGTATCAGCAGCGCGGCGTTTGAACCCGTGAATCCGGACAGGTAACGCACGTTGACCAGGTCGGATACCAGCACCGCGTCCAGTTCGGCATCGGCAAGCCGCAGCCGCAGCCGATCCCGGCGCTGCGAAATAGTCACAGTTAGTGAACCTACTCGCTAAGGTGTGGCCCCATGAGCAAGTGGTTACTGCGCGGACTGGTGTTCGCGGCCCTGATGGTGATCGTCCGGTTAGTGCAGGGGGCGATGATCAACGCGTGGGAGACCAAGGCCGGATTGATCAGCGCCGTGCTGATCGTTCTGTTCGCGATCGCGGTGTTCGTTTGGGGAGTCCTCGATGGGCGAGCCGATGCGCGGGCCAACCCTGACCCAGACCGTCGCGGCGACCTGGCGATGACCTGGCTGCTCGCCGGCCTGTTCGCGGGCATCGTGAGCGGCGCGGTGACCTGGTTAATTTCGCTGATCTACAAGAGCCTCTACGTCGAGGCGCTCGTCAACGAAGTCACCACGTTCGCGGCGTTCACAGCGCTCCTGGTGTTTCTGGCGTCGGTCGCGGGCGTCTCGCTTGGCCGCTGGCTGGTCGACCGCAACCTCGAAAAGCAACCGCGCCAGCATCACGGCCTCGCCGAGGCCGCCGCCGACCAAGACCGTGCCGACACCGATGTGTTCGCCGCGGTGAGCCAGACCGGCACGGAGGACACCGAGACGGTGCGAACCGAGACGCTGCCAACCGAGGCGCGTCGCGAGGAGTAGTCCTAGCCGAGGCTGGCCAGGTATCGCAGCGCGAGCACGTAGCCCTGCACTCCGAGGCCGACGATCACGCCGGTGGCCACGCCGCTGATGTAGGAATGGTGCCGAAACTCTTCGCGGTTATGCACGTTCGAGATGTGCACCTCGATCAGCGGCGCCCGCAGCTCGGCACACGCATCGCGTAGCGCCACCGAGGTGTGGGTAAGCGCTCCGGCGTTGAGGATCACCGGATCTCCGGCATCGGCGGCGGCATGAATCCAGTTCAGCAGCTCACCCTCGCTGTCGCTCTGTCGCACAACGGCTTTCAGGCCAAGCCCGTCGGCTTCGTGTTCGATCAGCTTTGCCAGTTCATCGTGCGTGGTGCTGCCGTAGACCTCGGGTTCGCGACGGCCGAGCCGACCCAGGTTGGGACCGTTGAGCACAAGCACGGTCTGAAAAGTCATGATGTCACCGCTGTAATCTCTGCATAGGCCGCCGCCAGCAGCGACGGATCCGGACCCTCGATGCGGCCCGGCTTGGCCAGCCCGTCGAGCACGACGAAGCGAAGCACGCCTGCGCGGGTCTTCTTGTCTCCCGCCATGTATTCGAGCAGCTGCGGCAGCGCGTCGGCGGCGTACGTCACGGGCAATCCGAGCGAGGTGAGGACCGACCGGTGCCGATCTGCGGTGTCGTCGTCGAGGCGCCCGGCCAGCCGGCCCAGCTCGGCGGCGAACACCAGGCCCACCGACACCGCGGCGCCGTGCCGCCACTGATAACGCTCCCGCCGTTCGATGGCGTGGGCGAGGGTGTGGCCGTAGTTGAGGATCTCGCGCAGCTGCGATTCCTTCTCGTCGGCGGCAACGACCTCCGCCTTGACCGCGACCGCGCGGCGGATCAGCTCCGGCAACACCGTCCCCGTCGGGTCGAGGGCGGCCTCCGGGTCGGCCTCGATCAGGTCGAGGATTACCGGGTCGGCGATGAATCCCGCCTTCACGATCTCCGCCATGCCTGCCACGATCTCGTTGCGCGGCAAGGTTTCCAGAGTGGCCAGGTCGATGAGCACGGCGGCGGGCTGATGGAATGCGCCTACCAGATTCTTGCCCGCGTCGGTATTGATGCCGGTCTTGCCGCCGACCGCCGCGTCGACCATGCCCAGCAGCGTGGTGGGCACGTGCACGATGTCCACGCCGCGCAGCCAGGTGGCGGCGGCGAATCCGGCGACGTCGGTGGCCGCTCCCCCGCCGAGGCTGACGATCGCGTCCTTGCGGCCAACACCGATGCGGCCCAACACTTCCCAGATGAAGCCGACAACGGGCAGCTCCTTACCCGCTTCGGCATCCGGGATCTCGATGCGGTGAGCATCGATTCCCTTGTCCGACAGGTGATCCCGAATTGCTTCGGCGGTCTGCGATAGCACCGGCTGGTGCAGGATCGCGACCTTGTGTCTTCCGTCCAGAATCCGGCCCAGCTCACCGAGCAGTCCGGTGCCGATGATGACCGGGTACGGCGGGTCGACGAGGACATCGACGGTCACCGGCTCAGCCACGATGCCCCTTCGCATTTCGGGCGGCGACCGCCGCGGGTGTCGGTGGCGCCTCGCTGCTTGGAGGTGGGTTCAACGACGACGGCCCTCGGCGCCACGAAGGACGGCGGCGGCGCCTCTGCGGTCGCCGCGCCTCCGGGTTCTCGAGCCGTTCAACGACATGGCGCACCACGGCGCCGGGATTGCGGCGATTGGTGTTGATGCGCATCGTGGCGACCTGCCGGTACAGCGGAACGCGTTCGGCCATCAGCTTTCTGAACTTCTCGCCGCGATCACCACCCGCGAGCAGTGGCCGCACGGTGCTGCCACCTGTGCGGCGCACCCCCTCGGCGGCGCTGATCTCCAGAAAAATGACCATGTGCCCGGAAAGCGCGTCGCGCACCCCCTGTGTGGTGACCGCGCCACCGCCCAACGACAGCACGCCGTCATGCGATTGCAGCGCCGAACGGATGACGTCCTCCTCGATGCGGCGGAATTCCGGCTCGCCGTCGGTGGCGAAGATGTCGGCGATGGTGCGGCCGGTGGTCTCCTCGATCGCGGCGTCGGTGTCGAGCAATGAGACGTCGAGCGCCTTGGCCAGCCGCCGCCCGATCGTCGACTTGCCTGATCCGGGCAGCCCGATCAGCACGGCCTTTGGCGCCATCAGCCCGACGCCTCTACCGGCTGCGCGGGACTAATTCCCCGGTCGCTTCGCTCCTGCCCGCCGGACGGCTCGCGTTCGGCTTCCTGCTGTTGTGCTCCGCGCGTGCGCACCGACCCCAGATAGCTGTCGATGTTGGCCGTCGTCTCGGCAAGCGAGTCCCCGCCGAACTTCTCCAGCGCTGCGCGCGCCAGCACGAGCGCGACCATGGTCTCGACGACCACACCCGCGGCGGGCACCGCGCACACATCGGAGCGCTGATGGATCGCGACCGCTTCGTTCCCGGTGGCCATATCGACGGTCGCCAGCGCCTTCGGAACGGTGGAGATCGGCTTCATCGCGGCGCGCACCCGCAACGGCTGGCCGTTGGTCATGCCGCCTTCCAGGCCGCCTGCCCGATTCGTCGAGCGCATCACCCCGTCGGGCCCGGGGTACATCTCGTCATGGGCGACGCTGCCGCGCCGCCGCGCGGTCTCGAAGCCGTCGCCGATCTCGACGCCCTTGATCGCCTGAATGCCCATCACCGCACCGGCCAACTGGCTGTCGAGCCGGTTGTCGCCACTGGTGAACGAGCCGAGCCCGACGGGCAACCCGTGGACGACAACCTCGACGATGCCGCCGAGCGTGTCACCGTCCTTCTTGGCCGCCTCGATCTCGGCGATCATTGCGGCCTCTGCCGTTTCGTCGAACGCCCGAACGGGACTGTCGTCAATCCGGGACAGGTCGGAGAAGTGCGGCGGCGGTCCGTCGTAAGGCTTCGACGCGCCGATGGAGATCACGTGCGACAGCACCTCGACGCCGAGTGCCTCCCGCAGGAACGCCCTCGCGACGGTCCCTGCCGCGACGCGCGCCGCTGTCTCGCGGGCACTGGCCCGTTCCAGCACAGGGCGGGCGTCGTCGAAGCCGTACTTGAGCATGCCCGCGTAGTCGGCGTGGCCCGGCCGCGGCCGAGTCAAGGGCGCGTTGCGGGCGCTGTCCTCCAGCTCGGCGGGGTCCACGGGATCGGCGGCCATTACGGTTTCCCACTTCGGCCATTCGGTATTGCCGATCTCGACAGCGATGGGACCGCCAAGCGTGACGCCGTGTCGGACGCCTGCGAGCACGGTGACCTGGTCCTTCTCGAACTTCATCCGCGCGCCGCGGCCGTAGCCGAGGCGGCGACGAGCCAGCTGACCGGCGATGTCGTCCGAGGTGACGTGGACGCCGGCGATCATGCCTTCGACCATGGCCACCAACGCGCGGCCGTGGGATTCACCAGCTGTGGTCCATCGCAACACGCGTCCCATCTTCCCACGTCGGCCTCTGACGACCGATTTGTGTGCGTTTTGTTGCGCTCAGCGCGACAAACTGCACACAAACCGCCCAGGGAGCGCGAGGCTCACCAGTCCACGGCGAGTGCGGTGGCGGTCACCGCTGCCAGGCACATCGACGGCCCGTGCGGCACAGTTTTTGCCGATCGGCGCAAGACCGCTACAACCGCACACCCCGCGGTCAGCAGCGGTGCGCCGATCGTGGCCAGCACCCATACGTCGCTGCCGAATGTCCCTGTCAGAGCTCCGATGCCGATCGCGAGCTTCACGTCACCGGCGCCCATCGCCGCGGGTGACACCAGGTGCACAAGGGCATAAACGACGAACAGCCCGACCGCGCCGAGCATGGCAGGCATGGCTCGCCCGTGCGCCGCGGCGATGCCGAGGATCACCGCCGCACCAGGCATCGTGAGCCAGTTGGGCAGCCGTCGCTCGCGGATGTCGTAGAAGCTGAGCGCCGCCAGCCACACCAACACGCAGACACCGGCGACCCCCGCCCCCATTTACCGAGGCTAACGTCGGTTCCGTGCACCGACGCTCCCCAATTGGTCCAGCGCTGCTGGTGGTCGTCGCCGCCGTCAGCCAGGAGGTCGGGGCGGCGTTGGCGGTCGGACTGTTCGCCGCGCTCGGTGCGATCGGGGCGGTCTTCGTCCGGTTTCTCGTCGCAGGGGTGATCCTGTGCGTTGCGGTTCGCCCCCGGCTGCGCGGGCTGCCCGGTCGGGCATGGCTGTCGGCGGGCGCACTCGCCGCCACATTGACGGTGATGAATCTGTGCTTCTACAACTCGTTGACTCGCATTCCGCTCGGCGTTGCCGTCACCGTTGAAGCCCTTGGTCCGCTTGCGCTTTCCGTAGTCGTCAGCCACCGCAGGACCGCATGGCTCTGGGCGCTGCTCGCCTTGATGGGCGTCGCGCTGCTCAGTCTCACCGGCGTTCGGGTCGGTCATCTCGACCCGGTCGGGCTGGCCTTTGCCGCAGCCGCCGCGGCGAGTTGGGCGGCCTACATCCTGGCCACCGCGCGCGCCGGGTCCGACTTCCCCAACCTCGACGGGCTGGCCCTTGCGACGGCGATCGGCGCGATCGTGACGGCGCCGTTCGCGGCAGTGGCCGTCGATCCGGACAGCGCGCTGCAGTGGCAAGTACTGGGGCTGGGGACGATCGTCGGCGTGATGTCGTCGGTGATCCCCTATTCGCTCGAGCTGATCTCCCTGCGCCGCCTGCCCCCGGAGACGTTTGCGATTCTGACGTGCCTTTCGCCGGTCGTGGCCGCCGTCGCAGGCTGGCTGATCCTTGGCCAACATCTCGCGGTGACGGGCTATGTGGCGATCGTGCTGGTGACATTGGCCAGTATCGGTGCGGTGCGCACGGCCCGAGAACGCTTGGTACAGGGCGACACCCGGCTGATCACCGCCTAGGTGGTCTGCAGCTGAGCCGCCACATCGCCGACCGCCGTGATCAATTCGGGCATGACGGACCGCGGGCCGTCCGGCTGAAACACCAATGTGTCCACCCCTGTATCGAGATAGGGGCCTGCCGATGCAGCGACCTGATCTGCGCCGCATGCCAGGAACAGCACTGTGCTGAACGGTGTCTCGCCACGGTCGGGCCGGCCGGACGCGACGTGGTTCAACGCGTCGCGCACCGTGGTCACGGTGTACTGGGAGTCGAGGATCACTCCGTCGGCGAGCTCCCCGGCTATTGCTAGCGTCTTCGGCCCCGTTCCGCCTATCAGGACCGGAACTCGTTGTTGCGGAGGCCAATCCAATCGCACGTCTGCGAGTCGAACATATCGGCCGTCGACGGTGACGAACCGCCCCGCCAGTAGATCGCGCAAAGCCGTGACGTATTCGCGCATCAACGTCAACGGCGACGCAACGGCGGCGCCGGCCTGCCGCATCCAGTCCTGCACCCCATGGCCGATTCCTACCCGTAACCTGCCGGGGAACATCGCCTCGAGCGTGGCGATCTCCATCGCGGTGGCCACCACGTTGCGCAGCGGTGTGGGCAGCACACCGAGACCGACCGTGAGCGTTTCCGACGACGCCAGAGCGACCGCCGCCTGGGCGATGCCGCCCTGCAGGAAGCAGTCCTCCCACAGCCACAGTTCGGCAACACCGGCTCGCTCGGCGGCCCTGGCAGTTTCTCGCAATGTGTCGGGCCGGAAGTCTGGGCGAAACACCACGCCGATGCGAGCAGTCACGCATCGAACACTAGTGTCCGGACAGCGCGGCTCTCATCGCCTCTGTGGGCGCGGGCAGCCCGGTGAACTGCTCCACTTGCGCGAACGCCTGATGGAGCAGCATCTGCAGCCCGCTGACGACCTGTCCGCCCGCCGCCTCGACGGCCGCCGCCAGCGGAGTCGGCCACGGATCGTAGATCGCGTCGAGCAGCAGCGGCGTCGCCGCAACGGTGTCGGCGTGCTGTGCCGCCACGTCGGCGGGGATGGTACTGACGACGACGTCGACGTCAACCACGGCCGCCCCGAGTTCGATCCAGCGCACGTCGACACCGAGCTTGGGTCCGAGCGCGAGCAACGGCGCGGCCTTGTCGCGGTCTCGCGCGACGATTGAAATGTCCTGCACCCCAAGCTCGGCGAGCCCAACAACGACGGCAGGCGCGGTCCCACCCGAGCCCAGCACGGCCGCCCTGCCGCCAACGCGGCCCAAAGCACCCTTCACGCCGTCAATGTCCGTGTTGTCAGCCCGCCACCCATCGGGTGTGCGGACCAGCGTGTTGGCCGAGCCGACGAGTTCCGCCCGTGCGCTGCGTTCGTCGGCGAATCGCAGCGCCGCGAACTTGCCGGGCATCGTCACCGACACACCAACCCATTCCGGGCCGAAACCGCCTACCACACCGGGCAATTCGCCAGCGGTACACTCGATGCGGTCATACGTCCAGCCGTCAAGGCCCAGCGCACGATAGGCGGCAATATGCAGTTGCGGTGACCGGGAATGGGCGATCGGCGAGCCGAGCACCGCGGCCTTGCGTGGGTTACCGGGCACGGCGGCGGGCCGCCCTATCTTGCCGAGTCGAGGACACCGTTGTGTTTGGCCAGTTCAATGTTCGCGAGGTGTTGGTTGTAGTCGCGGGTGAACAACGTGGTGCCCTGCAGATCGATGGTGACGAAGTACAGCCAGTCCCCCGGCGCAGGCTGTTCAGCCGCGGCCAGCGCCGGTTGACCGGGTGAGCAGATCGGAGTCGCCGGAAGTCCCGGCCGCACATAGGTGTTCCACAGCGTGTGCTGCCCACGGTCGGCGTCGGTGGTGGCCACCTCGATGCGATCAAGTGGATAGTTCACCGTGGAGTCGAACTCGAGCGTGCGATTCTCGGCAAGGCGGTTGTAGATCACCCGCGCGACCTTCGCGAAGTCATCTGGCTTGGATTCCCGTTGAACCAAAGATCCGACAGTCAGGATTTGATACGGCGACATGTTCATCGCCTTCGCGGTGTCGAGGAGCCCGCCCTGCGCGTACTGCCTTGCGCTGGCCCCGATCAGGGTGGCGAGGATGTCCTTCGGCGCCGCCGACGGGTCGATATTCCACGTACCCGGGGCGATCAGCCCCTCCAGCCTGCGGTGGTCGTTGCCCAGCGCGGCGACGGCGTTCATCGCCCAGTCCGGGACCGAAAGCGCCGACGGTGCAGCAGAACCCGCCGACTTCTTCAGATCGTCCACGGACAGGCAATGGCGATCACCGTCGAGATTCACACACGTGGCTTGGGAGATGAGGCTGAAGATGCCGTCGGTGACCGCGTTCGTCTTGACATCTTGGATGTCGTCGAGCTGGCGGCCCTCCGGGATCACCAGCTTGCCGACTCGGTTCTGCGGATCAGCAAGGCGGGAAACGGCGTTCGACGCCGGAATCTCGGTGCGCACCTTGTAGAAACCCGGCTGAATCGACGAGATGGCGGCGTTCCCCTCCGCGGCACCGACGAATGCAGCGACGGTCGCAACCACGTCGCGCTCCTGAAGAGTCTTACCGATGGCGGTGGTGGAATCCCCTTCGTGAATCTGGATCACCACATCGTTGACGCCGTCGCCGGAGAAGTCAGTATCCCCACCGGACATTGTGTGCCACACCTTCGAGCCGAGGAACACCGCGCCGATGACGACGACAATCAACATGGCCAGCACGAAGCCGCGGCCCATGCGGCGCTTACGCTGACCACGGGCTTCGCGGATCCGGTCGGATCGCGACATACGGCGCCGCGGCGGTCCAACCGCCACGGGTTCTGCGCGTCCGCGACCCCAGTCGTCAGTCATCCCCGACCTCTCCGTGCGCGGCCAAGGCCGTTCGCCGCTGGTCCAGCCAGTTCTGCAAAATCCCTACCGCCGCCGCCTGATCGATCATCGCCCGCTGCCCCTTGGCGCGGATGCCCGCATCCCGCAGCGAGCGTTGCGCCGAGACGGTCGTAAGCCGTTCGTCGGACAACCGCACCGGCGTTGGCGCGATGCGCCCCGCCAGCTGCTCGGCCAGCTCTACCGCGTCCCTCGCGGAGGGACCCGACCGGTCGGCCAGGGTGCGCGGCAAACCCACCACCACTTCGACCGCCTCCAACTCGGCGGCCAGTTGCGCCAGTCGGCGCAGGTGCTTGTTCGATCTATCCCTGCGCACCGTTTCAACGGGTGTTGCCAAGATCCCGTCCGGATCGCTGGCTGCTACTCCGATGCGCACCGTGCCGACGTCGACGCCGAGTCGTCGACCGCGGCCGGGGTCGTCGCCCCCGGGCCGATCCGGCAGGCGGTCATCGCTGTCGGCCACGGGCTAGCTCCGGCCTATTTCTGCGCGCAGCGCGGCCAATGCCGCGTCGATGCCCGCCGCCCCCTTACCGGAACCCTGTGCCAGATCGGCCTTGCCGCCCCCGCGACCGTCGACCGCCGCGCCCAACGGCTTCACCAATTCGTTGGCCCGAAGACCGAGATCCTGCGCGGCGGGGTTTACCGCCACCACGAACGGCACGCTGTCGTTCTCGCCCTCGGCGATGAGCGCGACGACGGCGGGGTCACTGCCCAGCTTGCCCCGGATGTCGCCGACGAGCGTACGCAGATCCGCCGCCGACATTCCGCCGGCCATCCGGTGCGCCACGACACGGACCTTACCGATTTGCTCTGCACCTGCGGCGGCGTTCGCTGCGGCGGCTCGCGCGTTCGCCAACCGCATCCGGTCGAGCTCCTTCTCGGCGGCCCGCAGTCGCTCGACCAGATTGGCCACCCTGGCAGGAACCTCCTCCGACGGGACTTTCAGCGTCGAGGCCAGACCCGCCATCAAAACGCGTTCCTTGGCCAGGTGACGGAACGAGTCAAGGCCCACGTAGGCCTCGACCCGGCGCACACCGGAGCCGACCGATGACTCGCCGAGGATCGTGACCGGTCCGATCTGCGCGGAACTGCCCACATGCGTACCGCCGCACAGTTCCAGCGAGAACGGCCCGCCGATCTCGACCACCCGGACCTCGTCGGGATAGTTCTCACCGAACAGCGCCATCGCGCCCATCGACTTCGCCTTGTCCAGGTCGGTGGTAAAGCTGTGCACCTCGTAGTCGGCCTCGACGGCCTCGTTGGTGACTTCCTCGATCTGGGTCCGCTGGTCCTCGCTCAACCCGCCCTGCCAGTTGAAGTCGAACCGCAGATAGCCGGGCCGGTTCAGTGAACCCGCCTGAACGGCATTGGGGCCAAGCACTTGTCGCAACGCGGCGTGCACCATATGAGTGCCGGAATGACCCTGCGTCGCACCGTGCCGCCAGCGTGGGTCGACGGCTGCAACGACGGTGTCACCCTCGACGAATTCGCCTGACTCGACGTTGACTCGGTGCGCCCACAGCGTTTTCGCGATCTTCTGCACATCGCTGACGGCTGCCTTGGCCGCGCCGGTTGCGCCAGTCCCCGTGATGCTGCCTTCGTCGGCGATCTGACCACCCGACTCGGCGTAGAACGGGGTGCGGTCGAGGATCAGCTCGACTCGATCGGCGCCATGGCCCTCATGCGTCACCACCGGAACCCGCTTGCCGTCCACAAAGATGCCGAGAATCTTTGCCTCGGTGCTCAATTCGTCGAACCCGGTGAACTCCGTCGGGCCGGCGTCGACAAGGTCGCGGTATTCCGAGAGATCGGCGTGCGCCTGCTTGCGAGCGGCCGCGTCTGCCTTCGCACGCTGACGTTGCTCGGCCATCAGGCCGCGGAAGCCTTCCTCATCGACACTCAGCCCGGACTCAGCCGCCATCTCGAGCGTCAATTCCAGTGGGAAGCCGTAAGTGTCGTGCAATGTGAACGCGTCGGTGCCCGACACGACGGTGGTGCCGGAGGCCTTGGTCGCCCTGGCGGCGTCGTCGAACAGCCGTGAGCCCGAAGCCAGCGTGCGGTTGAACGCGGTCTCCTCGGCGACCGCGATGCGGCGGATCCGGTCGAAGTCGGTCACGAGTTCGGGGTACGACGGACCCATCGCGTCGCGCACGGTCGCCATCAGCTCGCCGACGATCGGATCGTCGATACCGAGCAGCTTGGCGGACCGGATCACGCGGCGCAGCAGCCGCCGCAGCACGTAGCCGCGGCCGTCGTTGCCCGGGCTCACCCCGTCGCCGATCAGGATCGCGGCGGTGCGGCTGTGGTCGGCGATGATCCGGTAGCGGACGTCGTCCTCGTGGTTGCCTGTGCCGTATCCCCGGGGGGAGACAGTGGCTACAACATCTATCACCGGACGCAACAGGTCGGTCTCGTAGACGTTGTCCACACCTTGGAGCAAGCACGCCACCCGCTCGACACCCATACCGGTGTCGATGTTCTTGCGCGGCAGCGGCCCTAGGATCTCGAAGTCCTCCTTGGAGGTGCCCTCACCCCGCTCGTTCTGCATGAACACGAGATTCCAGATCTCGATGTAGCGGTCCTCGTTGGCGACAGGGCCGCCGTCGACGCCGTACTCGGGGCCGCGGTCGACGTAGATCTCCGACGACGGGCCGCACGGGCCAGGAATGCCCATCGACCAGTAGTTGTCGGCCATGCCACGGCGCTGGATCCGCTCGGCAGGCAACCCGGCGATCTCCTGCCACAGCTCGATGGCTTCGTCGTCATCCAAATAGACCGTCGCCCAGATCGTTTCGGGGTCGAATCCGTAGCCGCCCTCGGAGACGGGATTGGTGAGCAGCGTCCACGCCAGCTCGATGGCGCGACGCTTGAAGTAGTCGCCGAACGAGAAGTTCCCGGCCATCTGGAAGAAGGTGTTGTGCCGGGTGGTGA
>JAVXWV010000409.1:0-3855 GCA_032230775.1 Mycobacterium sp.
GATGTCCACATTGCTGCCTTCGCGGCACCGTTCCCCGCCGGCGACGGCCGCTACCAAGTCCCGATCATCCTCGACATCAACGGCTCCGACCTGACCAAACAAGCGCGCGGCAACATGAGGGTTATCCGCACGCAGCTCGCGCTTCAGGTAGCGGAGCGAGAGATCGTCGAGTGCGAAGCTGCGCTGCCCGGGCCGCACCAAATAGGCGGCGAGTGCGGTATCTGAGGTGACACCGGCCAGCTTCCAGCCGCGGCCTTCGAGGTCGTGCATGGCCAGCTTGGCCTCGTGGAGTGCCTTGGGCTGGCCGACGTCGGCAAGCCAGGACGCCAGCGCGGCTTCGTCGTCGGGATCCAGGCTTGCGGTGTCGATGTAGCGGCCGTCCCCGTCGGCGGCCACGACCGCCAGCGCGGTGGCGTCGGCGTCGAACGCCAGGTGAGTGCCGACCACCGCCAGCCCGAAGCGGCTGCCCTGGCTGTGCTCAGTCAGCCAGGCGGCCAGCTCGCCCGACTCGAGCGCCCCTCCCCGCACGTCGAACCCCTGGTCGACCTCGGGATCCGCCGACGCCAGCGTGTCGAAAAGCCGGTCCCGCAACACCCGGAACTCCAGGTCGTCGAAGAGCCGGTGGATGTGGTCGCGGTCCCACGGTTGCATCCGCAACGTGTCGGGTGTCTGCGCCAGCGGCACGTCCTTGACGAGGTCGGTGAGCTCGCGGTTCAGCACCACGCTCGACAGGTTGGCCCGCAGCGCGTCGCCGACCTTGCCCTTCACCGTGTCGACGCCGTCGACGAGCGCCTGCAGCGACCCGTACTCGGCGATCCATTTCGTCGCCGTCTTCTCCCCAACGCCGGGGATACCGGGGAGGTTGTCGCTGGGGTCGCCGCGCAGCGCGGCGAAGTCCGGGTACTGCTGAGGTGTCAGCCCGTACTTTGCGACGACGGCCTCGGGAGTGAACCGCGTCAGCTCGCTGACCCCTTTTATCGGGTACAGCACGGTGACGGCGTCACTGACCAGCTGCAGGGAGTCGCGGTCGCCGGTGACGACGAGCACCCGGTATCCCGCATCCTCGGCCTGAGTGGCGAGGGTGGCGATCACGTCGTCGGCCTCGAAGCCCGCTTCGGCGAGCACCGTGATGCCGAGCGCGCCGAGGACTTCCTTGGTGATGTCGATCTGGCCGCGGAACTCGTCGGGCGTCGCGGAACGGCCCGCCTTGTAGTCGGGGTACTTCTCAAGCCGGAACGTCTGGCGGGAGACATCGAACGCGGCCGCGATATGGCTGGGCTGTTCGTCGCGCAGAAGGTTGATCAGCATCGCGGTGAACCCGTAGACCGCGTTGGTGGTCAACCCGCCCTGGGTCTTGAAGTTCTCGGCGGGCAGCGCGTAAAACGCCCGGAAAGCCAGCGAATTGCCGTCCAGCAGCATCAATGTGGGCTTTTGGTCCGCCTTGCTGTCGGACGCCGTCTTCTTGTCGGTGGCGGTGCTGGCTGGGCTCACGGCCCTACTCTATGCACCCCCGGTGACACCGTTCGCGGCTGCAGGCGGGGTCAGCGGTCGTTACTTGATGACGGCAGGAGCCCCGGGGGCCTGCTGAACGGGTGGCACCGGCTTAGTCGAGGAAGGGGCGTCCTTCGGGAACTCCAAGCTGACGCGGCCCAAACTGGAACACGTTTCAGTTTCGCGGCCCGAGTCGGTACGCTGACCGCGTGTCAGCTGCATCCACTCAACCGGCGGTCGACGGGTGGTTCGCCACCGATCAGTCCGGGGCGCCGTATCTGATCGGCGGCAAATGCCATCAGTGCGGTACCTACGTCTTTCCGCCGCGCGCCAACAACTGCCCCAATCCGGCCTGCGAAGGCGACGAGCTAGCGCAAGTGCCGTTGTCACGCCGCGGCACGCTGTGGAGCTACACCGAAAACCGCTATGCGCCACCGCCCCCGTATCCGTCGCCGGATCCCTTTGAACCCTTCGCCGTCGCAGCGGTGCAGCTGGCAGACGAAGGGCTGATTGTCTTGGGCAAGGTGGTCGAGGGCACGCTGGCCGCGGACCTGAAGATCGGCATGGAGATGGAGCTGGCCACGATGCCGCTGTACGTCGACGACGACGGCGTCGAGCGCATCGTGCACGCGTGGGAGATTGCGGAATGAGTACTCGCACTCCGGCACCGCTGTACATCCTCGGTGCGGGCATGCACCCGTGGGGCAAGTGGGGCCGCGACTTCACCGAGTACGGCGTCGTCGCTGCGCGCGTGGCGCTTTCGGAGGCGGGGTTGGATTGGCGCCAGATCCAGCTGGTCGCCGGTGCCGACACCATCCGCAACGGCTATCCCGGATTCATCGCGGGTGCGACGTTCGCCCAGAAGCTGGGCTGGAACGGGGTTCCGGTGTCGTCGTCATATGCGGCGTGCGCCAGCGGGTCTCAAGCGCTGCAGAGCGCCCGTGCCCAGATCCTGGCCGGCTTCTGCGACGTCGCGCTCGTCATCGGCGCAGACACCACGCCCAAGGGGTTTTTCGCCCCCGTCGGCGGGGAACGAAAGAACGACCCCGACTGGCAGCGGTTCCATCTGATCGGCGCGACCAACCCGGTGTACTTCGCGCTGCTCGCGCGTCGCCGGATGGAACTCTACGGCGCAACACTCGAGGACTTCGCGCAGGTGAAGGTCAAGAACGCCAGGCACGGCCTTGACAACCCGAATGCGCGGTTCCGCAAAGAGGCGTCGGTCGAGGATGTGCTTGCCAGCCCGGTGGTCGCGGATCCGCTTCGGCTGCTTGACATCTGCGCGACGTCTGACGGCGCGGCGGCGTTGATTGTGGCGAGCAAGGCCTTCGCCGAGGCGCACCTGGGTTCGGTCGAGGGTGTGCCGTCGGTGCGGGCAATCAGCACGGTGACACCGCGCTACCCGCAGCACCTGCCCGAATTACCTGACATCGCAACCGATTCCACCGCAGTGGCCCCCGCGCCGGACCGGGTGTTCAAGGACCAGATCCTGGACGCCGCCTACGCCGAGGCCGGCATCGGCCCTGAGGATCTGAGCCTGGCAGAGGTGTACGACCTGTCCACCGCTCTCGAACTGGACTGGTACGAGCACCTCGGACTGTGCCCGAAGGGTGAGGCCGAGCAGTTGTTGCGCAGCGGTGCGACGACAATCGGAGGCAGGATTCCTGTCAACGCGTCCGGCGGGCTGGCCTGCTTCGGCGAGGCCATCCCCGCACAGGCCATCGCTCAGGTCTGCGAATTGACCTGGCAGCTCAAGGGACAAGCCACCGGCAGGCAGGTCGAGGGCGCCACCGTCGGCGTGACCGCCAACCAAGGCCTCTTCGGCCACGGATCCTCGGTCATTGTTGCTCGCTAGGCAGTTCACTGCCTACGGCCCGTCGCACTGGGCCACCATCGCCGTGTTCGTCATTGGCGCCGGGCTCCTCGTTTGGGTCGGGCGTAGGCAGACCGAACGGCAGGCACGACGCCTGGGCCGCATTCTCGGCGCGGTGACCGCAGTCATCTACGCCGCGGTATTGATCTACGTCCTCATGCCGCCGACGATCGACTCGGTGCCGCTGCAACTGACCGACCTCGCGACCGTCACCGCCGCATATGCCCTGTGGTCACAGCGGCATTGGGCGTACGCACTCACCTATTACTGGGGCCTGGTTCTGAGTACACAGGCGTTGATATCGCCTGCTCTGCAGAGCCCCGATTTTCCGCACTACCAGTTCCTGGCATTCTGGGCCATTCATCTGCTCGTCGTCTGGGCGGCCATCTACTTGACCTGGGGTCGCGGCATGCGGCCCGATTGGCGCAGCTATCGGCTCGCCATCGTCGTCACGGTGGTGTGGGCGGCGGTTACGTTCACGTTCAACAGGT